>NZ_JFHL01000026.1 GCF_003664995.1 Mesotoga sp. BH458_6_3_2_1
GGCTAATGCTTGTATACTATCGACTACTATAAGAGGTAACTGGAAACAATGGAAAGCCTGGTGAAGAAGGAGCCCGGCAGGACAGACTGGCAGAGAGATCTTGGAGTGAGCCTGAACAACGTTGGCAGAATATACGAGAATCTGGGCGAAGGCGAGAAGGATCTCGAGTACTATAACAGGTTACTGGAAACAATGGAAAGCCTGGTGAAGAGGGAGCCCGGCAGGACAGACTGGCAGAGAGATCTTGGAGTGAGCCTGAACAACGTTGGCAGAATATACGAGAATCTGGGCGAAGGCGAGAAGGCTCTCGAGTACTATATGAGGTCTCTTGAGATAATGGAGAGTCTGGTGAAGAAAGATCCGGAAAGAACCGACTGGCAGAGCGACCTGGGAGTGAGCCTTAACAACGTCGGCAGAATACACGAGAGTCTGGGCGAATGCGAGAAGGCTCTCGAGTACTATAGCAGAGCACTTAAGATAAAAAGATTACTTGTGGAAAAAGAGCCGGAAGTTGTCGATAGATACATTGGTCTGGCCTTTGCTCTACTAGATATGTCTAGAGTGACTGAAGATGAAGGCATGAAAAGAGAATTCGTTACGGAAGCATACACAATAACCAAATCACTTGTTGATTCAGGTGTTACGCATCTTCAGCTTGTCGATCTAGCAAAGATCTTATCGTTGTGATCTTAGAAAAGTAGACAAGTTTAGATCAATATTAGTGATTGTTCTTGGACCCAAGAAATCACGTATTTGGCCAAGTAAAATGATGAACTAGTTTCTAATCTGCAGCGCTTGTCAGTTTGTCGTTAGAATTTGCCGTTCTGTTCTCTGAATCCAATGTCTGTAGTTATTATCATGCCCCTTTTCTCAGAGAGTCTTCGATCAAATAAAAGAGTCTTCGTGAGAGGCTATCCTTTCTCAAGCCAGGCTTCTACTATCCTGTAGAACTCTTCTCTTGCATGTCTTTCCATCCAGGGCATGTGGCCGCATCTTTCCAGAAGCCTGAACTTGAAATCCTTGAAAGCGGGATCTCAACACCCTCTGCAGGATGGGGGTCGAAATCGCCATGGACTGCAAGGACGGGACAGCGAATTTTCTTGCCACTCTCGAGAAGCTCTCCGCTCTGTCTCATCTCTGAGGCCTCAGTCCAAACGCTCTTGTATATCTCTGCATCAATATTGACTTCTACTCTTTCTGCATCTTCGAGAAGATCAAAGTGGTCTGTCTTTGCCAGGAGTTTTCTGAATTCAGATAGCATTTCTCTATCTTTGAGTTCTGCATTGCTCAAGAGGCTCATGAGCTCTTCGGCTCTAGCCTTTTCTTTTGCGCCAAGACGATTCAAGCGAGTATTCATAATACCAGAAGCGTAGTGCTGTTCGAAAGGACCGCTGCTTATGAGTATTATCCTATGCACAAGATCGCTATACTTTGCCGCAAACAAGAAGACGAGCCATGCACCCCAAGAATGTCCCAAAAGAATAACCGGAGGAGAGCAATACTTCTCGACAGTCTCCCTCAATTCCTCTATTTGTCCTGATACTGTTTTCTTTGTCTGATAGGGCTCTACAACTCCCCGCTTCTTCCCCAGCTCTCTCGCAAGAGGCGCGACTCCTCCGGCCGCTCCTGGCCCTCCGTGGGCGACGACAACTCTGAATGGAGGGTTACCGTACATTTTGAGATTATCCATTTTTTTCGCCTCCGGTTTGGAGTGTTCTTCTCTGCGCTTTGCAGTTACCTCTCTTTCACTGCTGTATTCTACTCCTACTTCGACCGACATGATACTGGCGTTATATTAACTCAACTTTGACAGTAAGGAATCTGAAGATAGCCTAGCAAGCTGGAAAATGAAAAGAGAAACAAACGTACCACCACAGTGGTCGACTATGAAATATCTTTGAGTAGATCCCGTGGTCTTGTTTTGAGTTCTTTGAAAGCATCGTGAGCATTGCCCGTTATCTTGGTACATGAAAGTCCATGTATCAAGAATTAGAAGAAAATACTTGACACTAGACTTTTCAGGATTTGCTGATCTCAATCGATGGATTGGATACTCTCTCTTCAATTCATCTGTCCTAATGAGTGTACTGACAAAGAAATTGAAGGATACTTGACTGAACGAGCCGTATTCAGTCGGGAAGCTGTTCTCGAGATTGGAACTCTGGTGTGAGTCGACTATTCGGGAAGATATGGTCATATTCTTAACGAGGTTACAAAATCCTAGCGCCTTATCCAAAACGCTCTAAAATCTGTATATTGATTCATAGTTATAATTATGCGGATCTTTCCCTCTCAAAGTAATGAACTCATGCATTTTGCTTACCTTTGTGATGTCGAATTTCGTCAACTAGTGTTGTTTATGTCCATTTAAAAGCCGTTTCTTTGGATCACTTCGAGTTTGTGGCCTCTTAACACGAGGATTCATTGTTGGTCCAGATGTTTTTGGCACTAGGAAATACAGTACTTGGCCAAATAAAAATCCAGAACCCGGGATTAACTGTTTAGCCTCTAATGATAGAGTCTCCAATCTTTAAATCTGCAGACAAAAGTCGGGACTCCATTTTTTGAAGATCGGCTCTTTGTTCCGGAGCTAGGAGCTTTGTTCTTCGTTCGCAAGAGCGGAAGAGCGTCAAAACACGAGATGAAGAGAGAGGACGAGAAAAAGAGGGTTCTTTTCTCTCCTGAGCGAAGCGAACTCTCGAAATCTCTAGTGATCTCTCTTGGCTCTTAAAAGAACTCTCGACAAGAGATCGGAACCCGAGAAACCGGGGATTCTTTAATTTTGAAGTAACGCTTTCCTTTTCGGCTTCTACATTGCTTATCTGTCAATGTTTACAGACATTCATAACCGTTATGTTCTTCTTAAAGTGTTACCATCAACTTCGGAGCAAATGTACCCATTGATCCTTCAAAACAGGTTTATTGTAATGGTGGAAGGCAACTCTGACGTTTCAGTAAGCGCCGAAAATTGTCTCAAAATTTGAAAAAAGATATCAAGCTTTTGCTCCACTTAACCCTTTGCTCTTGCCTATCAGCGTCAGGAAAGGAGGTGTGAAGTCTGCTGAAGAGAACGTAAGAGAAAGGAGAAGTCGGGAGTGACAAGAGCGAGAAAATGAATCGATCAAAGGAGGGATTGTAATGAGAAAGTGGGTATTGGTTTTGATGCTACTGACTCTTCTGGTGATTATGGTTACCGCAAAGGAAGGAGTCTACGCATTTATGGGTATGGTAGGTACTGAAGGCCAGAGCAACGCTTATGTCCTCGATGTGACTGATCCCGCAAATCCCATAGTTCTCTTTCAGTCGAGTGAAATGGATGTTCCAGATGTCACTATAATCGGTGATTACGCCTATTTTGGGACAACATACGTTATGGACTTCTATGAATACGCTGACCTTGTAGTGGTTGACATCTCAGACATAAAGAAACCGGAGAAAGTCGGATACCTCAGAGACGACCAGGGTCAGTTCTTGCGTATGGTTACCAGGGATAACTATGCCTTTACTGCAGGCTACATTTCGGGACTCCATATCCTAGACCTTTCCGAACCGTCCAAACCTTCTATTATCAAGACTATGAAGTTCGACGACTTCAATGGCGATGACGGCGTAAGGGACGTATTGATCAACGGTAATTATCTCTATCTTTCAGGAGCGACGATAACCCCAGAGATGTACTATACAGGTGCGAACAGAATGGGTATATATGTTGCAGATATCTCAGATCCTGAGAATCCCGAGATCGTTGGTTTCGTCTACACAGGTCTTTATGGAGTGATTCAGTTCAGAATCCGAGAAAACTACCTGTATTGCTGCTCTGAAGGAAAGGGCATAGACATCTTCGACATCTCTAATCCGCGAGCGCCGGCTCATGTTAGAACTGTCTACTACACCAACGCCGGTCCCGAATGCATTGCTTTCCACGGAAGGTATGCTTACGTAGCAGACTTTATGGACAAAGGAATCCTCATATTCGACGCCACAAATCCGACAGATCTACGACTGCTCAATCTGGTTGCAACACAATCAAAGATGGGGTTTGCCGTGGATATCCTTGACGGGATGCTATATGTAGCAGACGGTCCGTCGGGCCTGCTAATTTACAGTCTAGAGAATCCCGAAATGCCGCAGTTTGTTGGTCAGTTCAGTATCGAAGCGGGGTTGGCATTCACCGTGAAGGTTATCAAACGGTAGCACCGATTGAAAACTAATACCGTATCAAGCAACTGGCGTCTGTCATTCGACAGGCGCCTTTTCTTTGTCAGAGAGGTTTGCTCAGTATCGCTCACAGAAGAATTAAGTCAATTTCTCATTTGGTATTGACTTAATTAAGGTCAGACTCCTATTTATGATTTGGCGAAGAGGATTATTGAATTCCGTTTGCACTTGGATTCAGAATGATTGCATCAAGCTGTTTATGAAGCCTTTCACTCCCCAGGCGCATTTGGGGTTGTGACTCCTTTTCTGCGAGATCTTGCTGAACCAATCGGTGTTTTTCTGTCAATTCCAGCTTCGTCATATTTGAATGTCGAGAGACTATCCTTCTTCAAGATCGGCTTCTACAATTTCGTAGAACTCTTCTCTTGCATGTCTTTCCATCCAGGGCATGTGGCCGCATCTTTCCAGAAGCCTGAACTTGAAATCCTTGAGTACCCTTGAAAGCGGGATCTCAACACCCTCTGCAGGATGGGGGTCGAAATCGCCATGGACTGCAAGGACGGGACAGCGAATTTTCTTGCCACTCTCGAGAAGCTCTCCGCTGCTTCTCATCTCTGAGGCCTCAGTCCAAACGCTCTTGAATATCTCTGCATCGATATTGACTTCTACTCTTTCTGCATCTTCGAGAAGATCAAAGTGATCTGTCTTTGCCATGAGTTTTCTGAATTCAGATAGCATTTCTCTATCTTTGAGTTCTGCATTGCTCAAGAGGCCCATTAGCTCTTCGACTCTAGCCTTCTCTTTTGCGCCAAGACGGTTCAAGCGAGTATTCATAATACCGGAAGCGTAGTGCTGTTCGAAAGGACCGCTGCTTATGAGTATTATCCTATTCACAAGATCGCTATACTCTGCCGCAAACAAGAAGACGAGCCATGCACCCCAAGAATGTCCCAAAAGAATAACCGGAGGAGAGCAATACTTCTCGACAGTCTCCCTCAATTCCTCTATTTGTCCTGATACTGTTTTCTTTGTCTGATAGGGCTCTAGAACTCCCCGCTTCTTTCCAAGCTCTCTAGCAAGAGGCGCGACTCCTCCGGCCGCTCCCGGCCCTCCGTGGGCAACTATAACTTTGAATGGAGGATCACCGTACATTCTGAGATTATTCATTTTTTTCGCCTCCAGTTTGGAGTGTTCTTCTCTGCTCTCTGCAATTACTTCTCTTTCACTGCTGTATTCTACTCCATCCTTATCCATGGTACTGGCATTCTCTTAGCTACATTAACGCCAAGAGAGTTTCGAACAGGGTATTCGAATACCGGTTGTTACATCCAAGCTTTGACAAAAACAAATTCTGAAGATAGCCAAGCTAGCTAGATAATTGGAAGAAAGAGATGATTATCTATCTCTTTGCCCTAGGGCATTATCAATATGATTCACTGCTTACTATGCTATATCAGCAGATAGGATGAGACTCCTATCCTTACCCCCAAAAAAATCTCACTTAGATCTCAACCTGATATTTCATACCAGTTCCATCGCTCTTTCTTTTCATTCGCTGAAGTCTAAGAACTGACAGGCAAACAGCGCGAAACCGTTTCCAAGCTTGAAGCAGAAGAGTGTCCAACCCACTTCGAAACCTGGCTTAACACCTAGTAACCCGCTTACAATCTTCACAAACTCCATAGCCCTTTCTGGGAAACTAACTCACGCGTCTTGTCTATCTATATGATGTCGAACTCTTGGAAATAGCCTGCTAAAAGAGCCCAGAGTATGAGGTTGAGGTCACAGAAAGGAGTCCCATTAATTATCAGACCAAGGATAGGAAGCTCTCAGAACCAAAGCGGAAGCTGTTTCACATTTTGACCAATGAACGGCTCCTCTTCACTGTCTCTTTCGATCATGCCGGATAACAGTCGGTATATGTCGGGCTCCCGGGAGATCATATCAATGTCAAGCGGTATCCCTCTCATATCTATTAGCTTTGCGTTTCCTCTTTCTTCCTTACCGAGGTCAAGCACAAACAGTGCGCAGTAATTCTTTTCAATGCATTCTGTAGCCCCTGACCAAGTCCCACCCTTTTCCAGATCACTTCGTACAACTACGCCAAAGTCGGAAAGCGAATAGATATATTTGTTTCTATCCATTGCCCTCCAAACAGTGAATTTTTCCCAAGGAGGGAACGCTGACAGCAATACGAGACGACCATCCCTAACAAATCTGGAGATCTCATCCTTTCTTATGAAACTCTTGAGAGAATCAGCTACAATACCGGCAGCAAGACCTCCGTTCTGAAGCGATCCCATCATAGCGTGCATATCAACACCTTTTGCAGCACCGGAAACTACTGTTACACCTGACTGGGCACATCTTTCTCCCAAGAGATGAGCTTGATCAAGCAAAGATTGAGAGGTTTTTCTGGAACCTACGATTGAAACCGCCTTATTGTTTAGTATTGAAAGGTCTCCCGCATAAAAAATCAATGGCGGTGCAAGATGCTTGAGCTTATCCAGCAGTTTGCTAGGGTACTCCGGTTCTGCACGCGATATCGCACGAATGCCTTTTTCTTCGAGATTTGAAAGCTCAATCGCGAGAGAGTGCTTCCTACTCAAAAGGCCAGCTATAAGCTTCGCAGATTTTTCGTCTATCTCAAGCTGCTCGCCAATTTGCGCTTCACTTAGCTCCAGGAGCTTGGAAGGCCTCGAAAGCGGAGAAGAGGCAATGCGCCTGGCAAGGTTGTTAAAGTTCTTCAAGTTGAGAGGTTTGAGATCGTTGTTCCGCTCTGCATCAAATCTGATTGTAAGGAGCATTATCGAATGCCTGTCGGATATGTAATCATGACTCGTCGTCATCATAACCACCTTCCCACGAAGCCGATAAAGCAAAGGGATAAACCGCACCGGCGTTTTTCTTCTTCAGCAGATAAGCTATTACTGTAAATGTCCATCTCGAATCGACAAGGTCGTCGACAAGGAGGACTCTTTTACCCCCAAGGTCAAGAGAAACATCAAAAGCGGAGAGTACATTTTCAAACTGCATAGATGAGTTTTTCATGGCCTTCTGTTCATGTGTTTCCTTTTTCTTCACGACACAATCCGGTATGTAACTCAGACCAATCTCTTTAGCCAAAGCTTCCGCAAATCTAGAGACCAGATAGGGACGTCTGAGAGACGGAACGGACACAACAATTTCTGGAAACGGTTCAGGCGACCAGTAATCGGTAATCAAGTCCTTAGAAGCGGCTACCAATTCACTTCTGAAATGTCCCCTTTCGTATTTATCCTCCTTAACCATTCTACCCCAACCGGCATCACCATAAATGCTCAACGAATAACCAGCTTCATATCTGAAGGGTTCCGGTATTTGTATCATGTCTTCAAATCGATAAGGGAACCTTTTCCTTGGCTCAATTCTCACGAATCTATTCTTAAGAAACTTCGCGGCTTTCTGAACGAGCTGAGGGTTTGTAGCCCTGGGTCGAAAATCCCCCGCACAGTTGCAGCATCTACCGCAATCTTAACTGAGATCATCAAAAAATCCAGCTTCACAAACCGTGCCCCCAAGAGCAAAGGATACCCTTCAAAGATACTGATTCACTCAGAAAGATGGATCTTCAATAGATCCTCCTAATTCTGTTTTCAGAGATTTAGAAGACGTTTCTTCAGATCACTTCGAGTCTGTGGCTCCTTCACACGTGTATTCGTTGTTGGTCCAGATTCACATTGGTTGCGAAGACGGTTCTATAAGAGTTTCTTTTTTGAGGTGGTTTTACTTGTCGAAAGCTTCATGTGCTAGACTTCCCTTGTCGGTCAAAGAATTGCTCTTAAACACCGGTAATCGAGGATTATTTCCTGAAGAGCCGAGATTATTCATATTGCATTAAGCAGCAGATGCAAAGGATAAATCACAGGGATATGCTCCTAACCGATTCGTGAATTCATAACAGCCCAGGGAGGCAATTATGGCCAACAAGAAAAGAGAAGAAGAATGGAAAGAAGTCAAGAAGAGATGCAAGGTCGGTGATGAAACGGTACGAATGGCGAAGGAACTGGGGATAAATCCAAAGACCCTGATCAAGAACATACCGAGCAAGGCCGAAAAGTGGAAGGCGCCCGTCGATGTCTGGATAAGAGAAATGTACGATAAGGTAAAAGAAAAGAGTGCAAAGAAAGCAAAAGCTAAGGCAAAGCGATTGCGGAAAGAAAGTGAGAAGTTGGCCGACAGTTCGTCTCGATTGGATTACAGCGATAAATCAGACAAGCAAGACTAAGGGTCGTCATTATAGAGATACACAGCCTAATGGCAGTCAAAGGACACGGGTCCCGATTGGTTATTTTGTATCTAAGAGACGAGGACCAGGAAGCGTAGATCGAATAACGGGACTTTCTATAGCTCCGAGATGAAAGATCTTCCGAGCAAAAGCCTCTACAGCTAGTGGAAACTATCACAGTTCTCTTAAGTTAGTTCGATAGCCAGAATGGTTTTTCAGGTCTTTCGAATGTCTAGAGATTCATTTCAGGCCGAATCAGGAGCCAGAACACTTGAGATCACAAAGAGCGTTCCAATTGACCAGAGCTGAGGGGAACAACTTGCGGGATATTCCGCAAGTCTCCCGGCTGTTTCAGACGTGGAGAGACCGCTGAAGAGTTCGGGGAGGCGATTGTCACGATACTTTTCCTTCGCTTTCAAGAGATCTGAGGCGAGCCTCTTTGCCTTTTCGAAAAAGCCGTAATTGGTAAGCCCAAGCATAATCAGCGAGTTGTCGTGCGGCCAGACGCTTCCGTTATGGTACGAGAAGGGATTATAGCGCTTCATCTTGCTCGAGAGAGTTCTTATTCCCCAGCCTGTGTACATATCCTCTGAGAAGAGTCTGTCTGCCAGAGCATCTGCTTTGTCTTCGTCCACTATTCCAGTCATGAGACAGTGGCCGGGGTTAGAGGTTATCGAATCTACCGGAGTTTTGTTCTTGTCGAGAGCCGTAGCAAAGTAGCTCTCATTTTCGAGCCAGAAATCACGGTTGAAATTGGGCTTCAGAGTTGCCGCTTTCGAAGCATAAAGAGAGGCCATCTCTTGTTTGTCAAAGAGAACAACGAGCTTCTCGAGGCATTTGAAAGCGTCGTACAGATAGCCCTGAACCTCTACGAGGGCAAGGGGAGGTTCGGCAAGCCTGCCGTCTGCAAAGTTCACCGAATCGGCAGAATCCTTCCAGCCCTGATTGACGAGGCCGCCGCCAGAAGGAGCAAATTCGACATATCCGTCGTTATCGGGGTCGGCATATTCATCGATCCACTTTGCGGCTGCCATGATGTTCTTCTCGATGGATTTAATGAAGTCAAGATCACCTGTCTGCCGGTAGTACCTGTGAGATAGCATTATGAAGAGAAGGGTCGCATCGATCGTTCCATAGTATCTTTCGAAAGGCAATCTTCCTGACAGAGAAAGCTCGTTCAGGCGGGTCTCGTGGACAATCTTTCCCGGCTGAGCCTCGGAATAAATCTCTTCTTCACAACTCTGGAGAAGAGAATGGATCTTCAGTATGTTCCTCGTGATCTCTGGAAGAAGATCGACCGTCTGGAGTCCGAAGATTAGACTGTCTCTTCCGAAGACGGTGGCGTACCATGGAAGTCCCGCGCCCGGAAAATCGCCATATACCGTCGGAATCATAAGCATCTTCAGATCTCCAATTTCCCTTTCGCCTACTTGATTAACGTTCCCAATCAACTGGAGATTCCCCACAGGTCTCTCTGAAAGCATATCCTTGAAGATCTCTTCTTTCTTCACGGCCTTGCTCAATCTCAGTTTGCCCGAGGCCGTCGCGCTTTGCCCCGGCCTGAGCTTTAGAGCGAGCGAGGGTAGCGAGTTTTCTATGACATCCTTTTCGTAGTCGCTTTCATACTCGAGGCTGTTGAGTGAAGAAGCAGATACCGTTCTGGACGTTTCCAGCCCACTGTAAGCATCGTTCTCTCCCCTTATCGTGAAGATATCATCGAAGGCGCAGCTGATTTCGTAATCGAAAGTCAGCTGAACCTCTTCAAGCGAATAGTTGCTCGCCATCAATTCTACGTACAACGTGTTTCCTACCACACGTAGGGTTTCAGACAGAAGGATATCGAAATGAGGAACTTCGGGCCTTGACCTTCCCAGATAGCGGGCTTCTGTTCGATCCCATGAGAAATCTATATGAAGTCTTTTGAGGTAAATCGAGGCTTTCAGAATCATTCTGGATATGAAGCGGGTATCTTCCAGATAAAGGCCTGCCGCCTTTTCGCTCTCACAGTCTATAATCCCTCTTTCATCGGTAACTGCCATGAGATTCCCGTTCTTCAAGATCTTCACGAGTTCACCTCTCTTGCCGATCGAGCTCGTAGATTCCGAAATCTTGTTTTGCATCAAAATTGGCCGCTTTCAGGACTTTGCTTTCAATAATCTCGACCAGCCGCCGTATTTTCGATTCGAAATCAAATAAGACAACTATGATAAGTATTTCTACTGGTTACTTCTCTTCGGTCTTCTCAATCTCTGACTGTTTAAGCATTAACGCCTCTTCGAGCGGTTCGTCGAGCAGATAGTGACTGAACCAGGCGAGATTCTGTCTCATTATCGCCCTGTGTATACCGGGCTTGTCTGCGCCGTGCCCCATTCCCTTGTATATCACGAGCCTTACAGGAACGCCCATCTCTCTCAACCCCTGATAAAGCTCAAAGGCGTTCGGTGGTGGAACTCTGGTGTCCGAGGCGCCGTGTTGTATGAGGGTCGGTGTCGAAGCATTCTTAATGTAAGTCATCGGCGATGTCTGCTCGTATATCTGAGGATCTTCCCAGGGGTTGTTGCCTAGGTGGCGGTGACAGAATTCATGAATATCGGTGTTAACGTGATAGGTCATCCAGTTGGATATCCCGGCTCCCACCGAAGCGGCTTTGAATCTGTTCCCGTAAGTCGCACAGAAGGCCGAGATGTAACCTCCCTGGCTCCATCCCATGACTCCAAGGAGGTCTTTGTCCACAAAACCTTTTTCGATAAGACGATCGACACCGCTAACCACGTCTTCATAATCTCCAATACCCAGGTTTCTGTAATTCAGCTTTCTGAAGTCTCTCCCTTGGCCTTCGCTGCCCCGGTAATTCGGCTCAAGTACGAGCACTCCTTTGGACACAAGCTGCTCCACAGGATAGTAGCTGCTCGTGATCATCGCCGCCAGGGCCGTCCATGTCGGACCGCCGTGTACAAGCACGACGAGCGGGTATCTCTTGGAGCTGTCGAAATCTTCTGGAAGATTGAGAACGCCGTGTATCTCCGTACCGTCGTAGCTCTTCCAGGAGATCCGTTCCTTCCTCACTCTTTTCCTATACGGGTAAAAAACGGCGATCTCCGTTATCTTCTTTCCATCTAAATAGATTTCAAGAGGCTCCGCATTGGTCCCCATCGCAGTCGCTATATGTTTACCATCAAGGGTCACGCTGGAGGTCAGGACCAACTCGTCCTGATCTGTCAGACGTTCGAGATGGCCATTCATGTCCAGAAGGCCAAGGCTAATTGTGCTGTTCTCGATCCAGCTGACGAAGAAGCCCCTCTCTGTCCAGGAGACCAGTTCAACGTTCAGATCGTCTTCGACGTTGATCCGTTCTTTTGAGAGATTGAAGAGATCTGCAATCTCAATAGCTCCGTTATCCATCCAGGGGTCTTCTCCATCTGGCACCACGACGGCGAGTTCCTTCGAGTCAGGAGAGAAGACGAAGCCTCTCGGATGCTTAAAGGGCAGTTCTTTCAGTTTTCTTTCGCTGTCCATAAGCATGACCTTGGCTTCATCGAAATCGTTGACGTCGCTTGTAGGCGGAGCCATGAGTGCGACGTAATTGCCGTCCGGAGAAAGAGAGATCGAAGAAACATGGAATTCCTTCTCATCTGTCAGTTTATCGAAGAGAGTCTCTTCAGATCTCATATCCTTGGGCAGTTCGAACCTTGAAAAGTACTTCTTCATCGCGCGTGAGAGATGAATGAAGAAAAGAGAGCTGTTTTTCGGTTCCTCGTCTATGTATTCGAATTCGCCGAAGTTCTCCTTCCTCTTTTTCAGTTCATCGCTTTCAGGAGAAGCGGCAACCAGGTAAAGCCCGTCGTTCTTTCTGCTCCACTTTATCTGACTTATGTCGTTTTCGAAAGTAAGCAGCTTGAAAGCTCGCTTCTCTTCGAAATCGAAGATCATGACGTCGTTCTTGTTTTCGCCGCCGGTCTTCTGGAGAAATGCAAGTTTACTCGAATCGGGAGACCAGTCGGGAAGTGAGCAGTCGAATTCATCGTTCGAGACATGTAAAATGGTCTTAATTGCTGCATCATAAACCACAACTGTTTGCAAATACTTGTTTGTGTTCCAGTCGGCGCGCTTCAGTATATAGGCAAGTTTCTTTCCATCGGGCGAAATTACCGGATTGTTTACGATCGGAAGCGAAAGCTGCTCTTCAATCGTGAGATATCTGTCGCTCAAATCATACCCCTCCCATCTAAGATAAGAAAACTATACTATCATAGTCTATCCTTTGGAAACAAACAAAATGCCTGCCAACAGCCTTCTCTCCGAATCAAAGTCTATTTCATGCGCCATGTCATGACATCACTTTAAGACACTAGATTCCGGCTCTCAGATATATAATCTTGAAGAAGCTACGTAGGAGAGGTTTTCTCTATCGTTCATATTTGCTATCTAATCCATTCTCTTGGCAGGATTCATTCGGGTTTCGGATAACAAATGTCAATCCCGCCTGAATGAACTAAAGGAGATGTTGGCATGAAGATTACCTTCCTTCCTCGCTCTCGATTAGGCAAGTGGGGCTTCTCTCTGAGTATGGCCTTCATCCTTTTGCTCTTTGCCCAGATACAGTTCTCATTGATTCCTTTGCCAGTCTTCTCTGTTATGACTCTAGGAGTGGCCGGCTTTGTCTTATCTATCATCGCTTTTATAAAGAGAGATAGAGCATTGGGAACACTGCTTTCCATAATTATCGGAGCCGTGATTATCTTCGTATTTGGATCGATACTGGTCATGTCTACCGACCTCTTCAAAGGCTTTCCCGTTGCGAAGGACTACCTGGAGAAGGCGGAAGGAAACGATATGTCAGGAGACGGAATGAATCTCGGAGATATTTCGCAGTCAGGAGAGCAGATCTTTTTCGTAGAAAAGAACAGGCTGTACACCATAAACATCGACTGGACGAATCGCAGAGAGGTAACGAATTCTCCGGTCAGTTCTATCTTTCTTTCCGGTGACTGGATTTACTTCACAAACGATCGAGATGTGAGCAACCTGTATAGAATGAGGAAGGACGGAAGCGAGCAAATGAAACTGAGTGAGGACAATGTCGCCCATTTCTACGTTCTAGGTGATCACATTGCCTACAGCACGAAGAAAACGCTGGCCGAGTTCAACGAAATAAAGAAGGAAGCGCTAAATACAGAAGACGCAACAGTGGAAAGCGATGTGGGGACACTATACATGATGAAAACGGACGGCTCGGAAAAAATCGCGCTCTGCAAAGTCTCCCTGGAGCCGGGCAGGGTAATGATATCCGAAGAGTGGATATACTTCGAAGACTATCAGAAGCTGTGCAAAATAAGGATCGATGGATCAGACTACACTTTGATCTCTGAAAGGGGAAGGTTGGGTTTCGTTGAGGATGGTTGGGTTTACTTCGTATCGGTTCTCGATCCAGAAACTCGAGCTTATGATGATCTTGAGATCTGCCGTATGAAGAAAGACGGATCCGAAACTACGGTTCTCTCCTCTGTGAACAAAGTTAGCAGCTCTTGTTTCGATAACGGTTGGTTCTATTACGTTCTCCATTCAGAAAAGGGTCTGTACCGAATGAGGCCAGATGGATCGGAAAGAGAGAAACTCAATGAAATAAACATCTGGCAATTCGACGGTGTAGCCGGAAACTGGATGTACATTACTGACTATGCCGGCCCCAGGTATCGCGTCAAGCTAGATGGCTCGGTAGGCACCAGAATAAACTGAACCCTTTCTTTTGACCGGGTTACACATTCCGCTTATCATCTTCAACAACCTTTTTTTACGAAGACCCGCAGATTCGAAATCCTTGTTCTTTTGCTGTATGAGTTTCCGGCCACGCTGATTTGGAGTGTCTCCCTGTATAATTGGCTCAAAGCTTGCACTCGCTTAATACCCTTTGACTTGCCGTATCTTGAATCGATCTTGAAATCGGTGAATTGGATGTAGTTCCTATAAAAAAGCAATTCCCGTCTCAAATTTGATCATCGCAGCTTCAGCTAAGTGTCACATTAGGCTAATTTGCTTTGGTTAGAAAGATAATTGAAGTTTTTATGATTGCCAAACCACACCGAACATTGGTCAGAGTTCCCAGGAAAGAGGAGGAATATTCGTGGTTTCAAAGAGACTGGTAATTACGTGCTTCCTACTGCTTGTGATGATCTCGAGCTTATTTTCCGTTCAGCCGGAGCTGACTCTTGATCCGGCTGAGGCAAAGTCCATAGCGAGAGAGGCCTATATTTTCGCCTACCCTATGCTTGAGAACTACAGAACAATGTACCTGCAATTATTGAGCTGGGGAAAGCCGAACGAATTCACACATTTCAAACAGCTGTACGGGCCCAAGAACACGATGATTGTCCGTCCTAACAACGACACCGTTTACTCAATGGTATGGATGGATCTTACGGTCGAACCAATTGTGATATCCATTCCAGAGATTCAAAACCGATACTTCGCATTCCAGCTAGTTGACATGTACACTCACAATCTAGATTATATTGGAGCGAGAACTACCGGCCCTGGCCCGACGACATTCATGGTTGCCGGTCCCAAATGGGAAGGGGAAATCCCCTCAGGGATAGATAAGGTGGTCTTCAGCGAAGGCAATTTCGTCTACTGTGTAGTGAGAACGGGCGTGAACAGTGAACTTGAAGGAGACCTTCAGAAGGTTCTCGAGATACAACAGCAGTACAAATCGCAAACTCTCAACGATTATTGCGGAAATCCCGTCATGGAAGAGAGTCACACCTTGGATCTTCCTCCTTTCGATCAAGCCGTTGCAGACTCGATCGGGTTTATCGGATACTTCAACTTTCTTCTCGGGCAGCTCGAGATACACCCTTCGGAGAAAGATCTCATTCAGGGTTTTTCGAAGATTGGAATCGGACCTGACTATCCGTTCGACCCCACAGGTTTTTCAGAACCGATCAGAGAAGCTATAGAGGCGGCGATTGTTGAAGCCCGGGATGAAATCTATGCAATGGAGACAAAGATAGGAACCATCCAGGACGGCTGGTCTCTGCCAGAGAGAATCTTCGGGAATAGAGAAAGGATGCAGGGACTATATCTGATGAGGGCGGCGGCGGCCCATCTGGGATTATATGGAAACGATCTCGAAGAGACTTTTTATCCTAACTGCCTGTTCGACGGTGATGGCGAAACGCTTGATGCTTCAGAATACAATTACGTGATTAACTTCAGTAAGGATCAGCTGCCTCCGGTTGATCCAAGAGGATTCTGGTCGCTAACAATGTACAACGAAGGCCAGCAATTTGTCGAGAATCCCCTAAATAGATACTCTATCGGCGATCGATCCAAACTGAAATATGGCGAGGACGGTTCTCTCGTTCTATATCTGCAACATGAATCTCCGGGAGCGTCGAAGGAGTCGAACTGGCTTCCGACACCTGACGGGGAGTTCAAGCTCACCATGAGAATCTACATACCGCTGCCCGAAGGTCTGGATCCTCTTTACTGTCCGCCGCCAGTTCAAAAAGCCGGTGCTGTCGGTGAGTAGTAAGCTGTTTACAAGACAACCCATGAACTCTACGGCGATTGGCAGGGACTGATTCTTAACCAAAACTGGAATACTTTGGCTCAACTTTGACAGCAAGGGATCTGCAAACAGCCGAGCAAGCGGGAAGACGAGAAGAAAAGGAGACGTGCCACCACAGGGATCTATGAGTGGATTGCGAAGCATTTTCTTGAGTGCTTTTAAGAGGTTCTATAAATGGGCGTCTTTCATAATGATGGACGCCGTTTTTGTTCTTGAAAGACTCTCCTTTCAACGATGCTAATCAGGGAGACCCTCCTTCCTATGAAACGCTAATTCCATTCAAATCAGATACGGAAATGCGGGGTAAGAAGTGTGTTTTAATTTCTTCCTATCTTGCATGTCTTTCACTTCGCACTATCTTCAAAGAGACGAAAGGCCTTCAAGCCGGTAGATTATCGAAGTGGGTAAAACGTATGAAAGACTATAATAGTTATGAATTGAAGATGAGGAGACTACACATGAATACTGTTGTCTGTATTGGAGATAGTATCACCTATGGCCGCGTGGGTGCAAGTTACTTCGAGATGCTGAAAAGTGAATTCGGGGGAAAGTTCAAGTTTATAAACAGTGGAATAAACGGAAATCTTTCTTACGACGTTCTCAAGAGAGTAGACGGAGTAACCAGTTTGAAGCCAGATATTGCTGTTCTCCTGGTAGGAACAAACGACGTGTGGGCGACCTACTCAGAAAAGACCATGAAAGCCTATATCAGAAAGAACAGACTACCCGAGAGACCTTCAAAAGAGAGCTACGCCAGAAACCTCGTAGAAATCCTGAAAAGGCTAAAGACCGCTCCCATTGCTCATATAGGAGTAATGTCGCTGCCTTTGATCACAGAAGAACCCGAACATATTCTCTTCAAGAGAAGCGTGGAATACTCTGAACTGATTAAGAGGATAACCTCACAGATGGACTTGTGCTATATAGATCTCAATGAACGTCAACGCGATTATCTGACAAAGGATAAGAAAAATCCTTCTTCAGGGCGGGAAGTCTCCTGGGAATTCACATTACGGATGATCTTCAAGCACATCCTATTGAGAAAGAGCTGGGACGAACTATCGCAGGAAAATGGATTTCTGTTGACGGTTGATCATGTTCATCAAAACAGCACGGGGGCGGCCTTGATCAAGGATTGCGCCTCTGAGTTCCTGAAAAAGCTTTCGCTTCCAGATGGCTGATTTCTTCAACGCACATACTTAGAATAGTGATCATTAGCTGTTCAATTATCCAATTCGATCGGGTTACTGTTTAGGGGAGCTCTTCCTTCTTCATAAATATGTTAGAACGAATCGTCTATAACGAACCGAAAGAGAGCACTGATAACGGAACAATATCTACTGTTTGATTCATCAAAAACCAGTAGATCCTGTGCAGAAGTACTAAAAGTGACCATTAAAGGAGCCTCAAACAGTAGCCCTGAACATGACCTCAAACAGAACCATTTTGGGGCAGGTTTTCAGGGCAGGCTATGCGGAATGATGAAGTAAGGAGTTGGTAAAGTCGCTGGAGACAAAGATCTTCTCTTTTTTCAGGTTATTCCCCTTCTCCAAGTCATTCTGAGATGATTCTGCTCAGAATCTCAACGCGAAAAAGTGAACAGCGGCAAGTACCAAGATCCAAGTTGTAAGTCATAAGTGCAAAAACTAAGAAGGCAGTTCTCGGCATAAGCAAGCCAAAAAAGGTTCTTCATTCATAATTGCATTTCTTATAGTGCAACTCAGATCAAGAATTCGACTCTCATTTCAGATATATTTGTTTCAGGAGGGGATCGCTATGTACGAATGGTACGAAAACGTTCAGCAGATCATCGAGCTTATCGAGCGAAATCTAGAAGATGGGCCGACTCTCTCGGAAGTGAGCGAAAACCTTTTCTATTCACCCTTCTACTGCACAAAGAAGTTTCACGCTCTAACAGGCATGAGGCTGAGAGACTACGTCCGACTTAGAAGGATCTGCAAGGCCGCACTAGAACTCCGAGACACAAAGAAGTCGATCGCAGAGATAGCAATCGACAACGGGTTTTCCTCACAGGCGGCTTTCAGCAGATCGTTCAAGAAAGCGTATTCGATTTCACCCAAAGAGTTCAGAACGTCTCCAAAGCCCCTTCCCCTTCTGCTTAAAAGGATCGTCTACGATCCCCACGTTTTGGGCATCAAAAGGAGGTGCGACTTGAGCGAAAAGGAACTGGAAAGGATCAAAGTGAAGATCGAAAGACTTCCAGCACACAAGTTTATCGGAATCAGGAACATCAACGCTAAGGGATACTTCCACTTCTGGGAACTTCAGGAAAGCATTCCCGGTCAAGACTGCCACACTGTTACGGGTCTGCTCGAAAGCATCCAGAGCCTTCACGGTCAGATCGGTGGATGGTACTTCGAAGGAGATAAGCGGGGCTATCTATACGGAATCGAAGTGCCGCTCGATTACAGTGGAGAGGTACCCGAAGGTATGGAGTGTACTATCGTTCCGGAAAGCGAGTATGTGGTCTTCTACTACCCGCCGTACGATTACGATGAAAACAACACAGCGGTAATGTCAACTGTCAATGAGCTTGCATGGAACTGGAATCCCGAAGATTCCGGCTACGAATGGAACACTGAAAATTCGATCTATCAGAGAAGCGACCCCGAGAATTATGGATATGCTATCTGCCGTCCCGTTAAACCTCTGAAAAAATAGCAGAAAAAGCCCCAGGCGCCGGGGCTTACTGTTGGACTTCCTTTAGGTCGATAATCATTGAACTTTCAAGTACTTTTGCTTTTGAGTACTATCTCTGCTGTAATCAAAGCAGCAAGATCATATCTGCAACGTCTGTTGATAGAGAGCCCTTGTTAATTAGGCATAGAAAGAAGAAAGAGCGAGTGTTCTTTCCGGGTATCTTGATTGCGATAACTTAAGCGAATACCTCATAATCGACACTAGAGTTTTCCTCAGTAAAGATTTCCGTCATATCTCCCTCCAGGCAAAAATAAACGACTCTCTTTCCTCTTGAGAGGACTTTGTTTCAGATGAAGCAAGATGGTATTCTTCTTATGAGTAATCGATTACGTAATCGATTACTTAGAGAAGGAGAAGTGAAGATGGCCGTTAGAATTAAAGATGTAGCGCGGAGGGCAGGAGTTTCAACTGCCACTGTTTCAAGAGTCCTGAATAACGTTTCCACAGTCAGTGAAGAGAATAGAGAAAACGTTCTCAAAGCGGTCAAGGAGATGGGCTACAGTCCTAACGTTCTGGCCAGGGGCTTCAGAATGAAGAAGACTTTCACCGTGGGGATGGTCCTTCCAGATCTATCCAATCCACACTTCCCGTTGATGATGAAAGGTGCGGAGGAAGAACTCCGAAGAAAGAGCTACAACCTGATAATTGCCAATTCAGATGGCAAGCTGGAATTCGAGAGGGAGGCAATAAGTACGCTCCTTTCAAAGCATGTCGATGGAATTCTCTTCATTGGATCCGGCTACAATAAATCGGTTGAAACCCTAATAGAGGAATCCGGGTGCCCGATCGTGTTATTGGGAAGACGCTGGTCCAAGACTCTTCCATCAGTTTCCATAGACAACTTCAGCGCCATGAAGCACGTTTTTGATCACCTTTACAGCGAAGGGCACAGGAGTTTTCTTTATCTTGGCGGTCCTGAAGATGTTTCGAGTTCAATAGATAGAGAAGAGGCTGCCAGGGCTGTTGCGCAAGAATATTCCGGCGTAGTGGTGAAGATAACGAGAGGGCAGTTCACATATGAATCCGGTTATGAAAGGGCGTTCTCTGAGCTGTCGGACCACGGAAGCGGTTATGACGCGGTTGTCTGTGCGAACGATCTGATAGCCTTCGGAGCTCTTGTTTCGTGTAAGGCTCTTTCGATAGGAGTTCCCGAAGAGGTATCGGTCACCGGATTCGACAACATCTTCCTTTCGGCCCAGTTCACTCCGGCTCTGACAACTCTGGATCAGAACACATACGAAATAGGAAGAAGGGCCGCGAACCTACTGCTCCAGTATATAAGCGGCGAGAGGAAGAACAAGATCTCTTTTCAACTAGGAACCAGGCTGATTATCAGAGAATCTTCAAGGGCACGAAGGAAGTGATTTAGTGAGAGCGACTAGGCTCGTCGTTATAGGGGATCTGCATGCAGGACCCGATAGGTCGTCACTCAGAGGTACCCTCGTTAACGATCTCCTGAACGAATGGATCGACTTCGTCAACAAAAGCATTGAACCGGACGCGATTGTCGAACTCGGAGACAGAATTAATCCCGTCGATAGGGAAAGCGATATCAGGACACTTGGAGAGATGTCTGGAATACTTTCTAGATCAAGATGTCCGGTGTACTACATTACCGGGAACCACGATCTGGACAATCTTACTCAAGAGGAACACGAAAAAGCTATAGGCAGCAAGCTTGGTAACCGATCCGTCGTACTAAAGGGATTACGTTTACTGCTTCTCAATACTCAGGACCCGGTTATCCATGGTATTGGAGGCATGGTCTCGGATGAAGCTCTCGACTGGCTGGAATGGGAAATTGGAGCTTCTCCAGAGAAGAAAGTCGTTTTCACTCATCAGGCATTAGATGAACAGCCGCTCAAGAGGAATGTCCATTTTGAGAGCATCGAGAATCTTGCCTACGTTGTGAACAAGCAAGAACTTCTGCGGATATTTGAAAAGGCCGGAAACGTAATTGCTGCAATAAATGGCCACGTTCACTGGCCAAGCATTGCCTCTGAAAACGGAATTCTCTACGTCTCGGTGCCCTCGTTCACAGACACATGGAATCAACTGGGGAGCATTCCGGGTTCGTTTACTTTGATCGACTTCAGCGGAGAAGAGATAATCGTCGAAAACCATATGTTTAAACCGTCTATCCTTATGGGTCGCTTCAGAACAAACCGCAAAAAGGAGGGGTAAGAGATGAAACTTGGTTTCAAGACTTTCTTAGTGATTTTGGTTTCACTTGTACTTATTACCGGAACGGTGTTCTCGGTAACAAACCTTAGATTTTTCTTTCCCGTTCAGGTAGCCGGAGCGCTTGCCGTTCTAATGGATGGAGTCGTTGCAGACTTCAACAGCGAGCATCCAGATATCTTCGTCGAACCGATTTACAGTGGAAATTACGACCAGACAATGCAGAAGGCTGTAACAGCCGCTCAGGGAAAGAATCCGCCAGATGTTGCTCTTCTTCTCGCCATAGATATCTTCTCGCTTCTGGACATGAATCTTATAGAAGATATGGATCAGTTCCTGGTGGGAGAAGATGCGAACTTCACAGAACCTTTCTATGCCGGTTTCCTCGAGAATTCGATGATTGACGGCGTGACATGGAGCATACCATTCCAGAGAAGCACACCGATCTTCTACTACAACAAGGATCACTTCAGAGAAGTGGGACTGGATCCCGAAAATCCCCCAAAGACTTGGGAGGAATTGCTTGAGGCAGCGAAAAAGCTGACAATAAAGGATTCGCGTGGCAACGTTACTCGCTGGGGCTTCGAAGACATTACAGACGATACATGGACAATTCAGGCATGGATTCTTCAGGCCGGTGGGAAGTACGCGAATGAAACGGGAACTGAGTCGTACTTCGACACACCTGAAGTGGTAAAGGCAGTTGAGCAATGGACCTACATGACTAATGTCGAGAGAGTAATGCCGAGGCACCGAAGCTATGGAGCCGCATCCCAGGACTTCGTTGCCGGTGCAGCATCTATGATGTTTAATTCTACCGGAAGTCTCAGCTTCGTAAAGAGCTCGGCCACATTTGATTTTGGAGTGGCCCCGCTTCCTGGAGAAGCCAAGACAGCAGTTCCAACGGGAGGTGGAAACCTCTACATCTTCAAAGGAATTCCCGAAGAGAACAAGGAAGCCGCATGGACCTTCGTCAAGTGGCTTAGTAAACCCGAGAACTCGGCGAGATGGAGCATCGGGACGGGATACATTCCGGTTAGAAAAGACGCCTTCGAGACTGAGGCTCTAAAGGAATTCGCGGAAGGATTCCCGTACATTCTTGTAGCAAGAGATCAGCTTGATGTCGCTAGAAGAGAGATGGCCTTCCACAGTAACTCGCAGATTAGGGAGGTTTTCTTGACAACTCTTCAGAATATCCTCGATGAGAGAGTGCCGATCTCAGCAGGGCTTAAGCAGTTGCAGGAAGAAGTCGAAATGATTCTTGCTCCATTCAAGCAATAAGACCTAAATGACCATTGCCGGGAGGTGTGTAGATTGAAGACGAAAACGAAAAAGAAGATTCTGCCGTGGATTTTCATAGCGCCGACATTCTTTTTCCTTGGCATGTTTACATACTACCCGGCATTCAGGTCTCTCTTTCTGAGTTTCATGAGAATGAATATGGCAACGCCGGAGCCGGTGTTTACGGGCCTCGACAATTTCAAGAGAGCCTTCTCGACTCCTCTCTTCTGGCAGGTAGCTGGGAACAATCTCTTCTACGCATTTGTGACGGTCCCCATAACTATGGCTCTGGCGTTGGTTCTTGCTCTTCTTGTGAACCAGAAGATCTTCGGCAGCTCTTTCTTCAAGACCACCTATTTCTACCCCAACGTCATACCGATGGCCGCCGCTTCAATGATCTGGTTGTACATCTTTCTTCCAGGCTATGGTTTTTTGAATTACACTCTCGGTAAGATAGGCATCCCCAGCATAGAGTGGGTAAGCGACAGCAGGTTTGCTATGTGGGCTTTGATCATAGTTGCCGTCTGGAAGAACGCAGGATACTATATGGTGATCTTTCTCGGCGGATTGCAGCAGCTTCCCACGGAGATCTATGAAGTCGCCACTATAGATGGGGCCTCAGCCTGGCGGAAATTCTGGAAGATAACCTGGCCCTTGCTATCGCCGACAACATTCTTCGCATTCATAATCGCGGTAATAAACTCCTTCCAGGCAGTTGATCAGATCTATCTAATGACGAGAGGCGGTCCGGCAAACACTACGAACATGTTTGTCTACTACATCTATCAGGTAGCCTTCAAGTACTGGGACTTCGGTTATGCCTCCGCACTAACCGTAATACTCCTTGTCCTCTTGTTGATATTCACAGTCCTCGCCTTCTTCTTCATGGAAAGGAGAGTCTTCTATGAATCGGGTGAGAGACTATGACGAAAAGAGGAAGAACGACCAGATTGGTCTCGATTACCCTGATGATAGTCTTTGCCGTGATTCTAGCTTTCCCTCTTTACTGGATAGTCGTTACGGCTTTCAAAGATCCGACTGAAGTCTTCTCGATGGTCCCAAAGTGGCTTCCCGAAAAATGGACGCTTGACAACTTCAAAGAGGTCTTCAACATAATCCCCTTCGGGAGATACTATTTCAACACGATTCTCTATGCCTTTGGACTTCTCGCAGTGCAGCTTGTAACAGTTACTCTTGCCGCTTACGCTTTCGCCAGAATGGAATTCAGATTCAAGAAGATTCTCTTCATAATTCTGCTTGTGCAGCTCATGATTGCTCCACAGACTCTCATAGTGCCGAACTACTTGACGATCAGCAACATGGGCCTGCTAGATACGAAAACGGCCATTGCACTTCCTTATGTGGCATCTGCGATCGGCGTCTTCTTGCTGAGGCAAGGCTTCGCCGCAATCCCGAGAGAACTGGAAGAAGCGGCGACTATTGACGGCTGCGGAACCTTCAGGTTCATGATCTCGATAGCAATTCCGTTGCTTAAGCCTACCTATCTTGCCTTTACGCTCATAAGCGTCACGTATCACTGGAACGAATTCTTCTGGCCCCTGATAGTTACAGACAGCGTGAAGGCCCGAACGCTGACAGTCGGTCTAGCCATGTTGGCCGAGGCTTCAGAGAGCGCAGCTGCATGGACGCTACTTATGGCGGCGACGCTTCTGGTAATACTGCCTTTAATAATCTTCTTCGCCATTTTCCAGAAGACATTCATATCCAGTTTCATGCAGTCAGGAATGAAGGGGTAACGGATAGGACCGGGGTCGGGGATTGGAAAGAGCGGAATAGGACGCAAGGCGCCGGAATGCATCGGCGGACGCAAGGCTGGGAAGAACATCCCAGGTCGCAATGCTGGCAAAGATCGCGCCAGGATGCAATGCCCGCTTCGCTGGGAAAGAACCGATTTCGCTTAGGAGAATACTCTGTCTGTTTTGAAGAGCATTTTCATGATGCAAGTTGTATGAATAACCGGGGTTACGGGTAGCAGGCTTGGAATTGGAAGGAGCATAGGAACTGGTTGGCCGTTGAGCGGTTCTTCGTTCTCCGAATAAAAAACCAGTTGTTCGTTCCAGAGCGAAGATCAGTTCTTCGTTCTTGGTTGGAGCCAATGAAGCAATAGCATCCAGATTCCGACCAGGAGCTTTGTCGGAATGACGGAATCTGGCCTTTTTGCAACAACCATTAGTTGTCATACCGCCTGCCTTGTTCTGTTTATGTCATCCCGCCCGAACTTGTTTCGGGATCTTGGTGTTGATTTTATGCAAGGATGGGTCCATGATCTGGGGCTGGATACGAGGCCCGTTTTTCACAGCGAGCAGCGGGTTTTTGCTCTTAAACGTAAAGAGGATCCTAGGATCTAGATGCTGAAACAAGTTCAGCATGACGGAATCCCTGACGAAGAACCAAGAAGAGGATTATGTGGGTAATAATGAGCCTTGGAGAAGGTGCCGACTACTCTGCCGTAGATGGGGTGTGTCTCACCGGGTCTTCTCGGAGGACGGTGGACCGATAACGGATAACCATTATCAAATCTAGACTTCTAATGATCAACTCGAGCAGCCCGTTTTGTCTTCTTCATCTCGGCGCTATTCATACACAATTTGTAAGGTAAAAAGTTGACATTTTGTTTATGAATGTGCTAGTATCTCAGTAATTACTTCTTTCTATTCTTATTTGGAGTTGTCCGGTTACTTATTCTGCTACTCCTGCCGTGTTCTGGCAGGAGTATAGATATACCGATTCAGGAAAATGGAGGGTGGAGACCGTGAAAAAGTGGATAGTAAGCATTATCTTGATTGCACTGATAACCATTCCTGTTAGTTGTTTCGCGGCAAGTGTTACACCCCAGGTCTTTACGTTTGCAGGCCACAATGACGTGATGACGCTGGACGTAAGCCAGATGAACGACGAAATGTCTGCCTTGATCATGTACGCGCTTAACGAATCATTGATCAGAAACAGCTATAATGAGATTATTCCCGGCCTGGCAGAGTCCTATGATGTTTCGGAAGACGGAACAGTATATACATTCCATCTTCGAGATGCGAAGTGGTCCGATGGAGTACCGGTGACGGCGAAGGATTTCGAGTATTCCTTCCTGAGAACAATGAATCCCGAAACCGGATCGTCTCAGGTATCGGAGTTCGACTCTATCCTGAATGCACAGGCTTACTACAACGGTGAGATTACCGATGCATCTCTCGTCGGTGTGAAAGCTGTAGATGAAAAGACACTGGTTTTGACTCTCACTTACAACGACCCCTTCTTCATGACGGAAATGGCTGAAGGAATCAACTTCTACCCGATTAGAGAAGACTACGTGGAGAAGTACGGAATGTCGTACGCATCCAGCCCGGAAACCTTCATAGGCTGCGGTCCGTTCGTCTTGAACGAATGGGTTCAGGGCGCACGAATCACTCTTGAGAAGAATCCTGAATACTGGAACGCCGACAAGGTTAAGCTGGAGAGGGTCGTGGAGCTTATCATTCCAGACGAGAACACCAGAGTCGGAATGTATGACCTCGGCGAAATCGACGGAATCTACTCTATCTCAAAAGTACAGACGATTATGCACCCTGAGTACGGCAGCAGAAGTGGTGGCACACTTCAGTATCTTGCCTTCAACTGCTCAGAGGGTCTTGTCATGGAGAACATGAATCTAAGGAAGGCACTGAGCTTTGCAATTGACAGAGAGGCAATAGTCGCTGCCATTACATCTCCCGGAACGATTCCTGTTGATAGAATGATCGACCCCAGCATAATTATCGATGGGAAATCCGTCACCGAGGCATATTCAAATTCAACGGGTGTTCCGCCAAGCGGTGACATCGAGAAGGCGAAGGAGTTCTTGAATAAGGCACTCTCTGAACTCGGTCTCTCCAAGCCGTCCGATCTTCCTTCAATAAACTATGTCTGTATGGATTCACCTGTTCACAAGCAGTACGCCGAAGCACTTCAGGCCGGCTGGAAGGATGGACTCGGTGTCGATGTCGGAATCAGTATCCTGCCGGTCCCTCAGGCTATCGGAGCTCTTCTCTCAGGCCAGTTCGACATATTCCTAGTCGGTCAGGCCTCTGGCGTAGACCCGGCAACAATAATGAACAACTTCACCATAGGCAACGGCAACAACTACGCAAGGTGGGACAGCAAAGAATACTCTAATCTAATTGCGGCACAGTCTGAGAACCCCAATCTTGCAGAGCGCTTGCTTCAAATTCAGCAGGCAGAAGCTATCATTCTGGATGAAGCGCCGGTTGCTCCTCTATGGACCCCCGGTACTGCATATCTTTGCCGTGAATTCGTGAAGGGCCTTCATTATGGAAGACAGACAGGATCTATCGAATTCATCTTTGCGTACATTGAAAACTGATTAGAAGGGATTCAATTTGAACTGAATGCAGCCGCTTATCCGCTCTGAAATGCGGCTGCGTTCTTTTGAAAGAGATAAGGAGTGAAACAATTTGGTTAGGTATATCTTTAGACGGCTCTTGATCTCCTTATTAACGTTGTGGCTACTGGCAACGATAACTTTTTTCCTGCTCAGGCTTCTGCCGGGCAATCCCTTTCAGACCGACCAGATTCTAACCTTCGAGATGCAGGAAAGAATGATGAATTACTATGGATTGAACAGGCCCATTGTCGAACAGTACTTCACATACATGGGGAATCTTCTGCAGGGGAATATGGGTTACTCCCTAAAATACACGAACAGAACGGTCAACAGCATAATTGCAAAGGCCTTCCCGGTCTCTGCCGATCTAGGTCTGCGATCGCTTGCGCTGGCATTGCCTATCGGACTGTTTCTAGGAATCGCTTCGGCGAGAAAACGTGGAAAGGCAGTCGATTATCTGTGCGTGATAATTTCGGTCATAGGCGTGTCTATACCGAGTTTCATTCTCGGTTCTTTTCTTCAATACATCTTTGCCCTCAAGCTGAGGATTCTGCCGATGGCCCAATGGACTACAGAAATGCACAAAGTACTTCCGACAGTTGCTATCGCCCTAGGCCTTCTCGCTACACTGACAAGAATCATGCGGGCGAGCATGCTTGAAGTTACAACTCAGGATTATGTGAAGACGGCAAAATCGAAGGGACTTTCAGAGGGGAAAATCGTTTGGAGTCACGAGATTCGGAACGCTCTTATCCCGATACTGACAATGATGGGCCCTATGGTGGCAAGTGTACTAATGGGTACCTTCGTCATTGAGAAGATCTTTGCGATACCGGGACTGGGGCTTCATTTCGTGAACTCCATTACCGGTCTTGACTACACGATGACGATGGGGCTCACAGTCTTTTTCGGGGCCTTCCTTGTGACAGCGAATTTTCTTGTAGACATAGCTTATGGAATTGTCGATCCGCGAATCAGGCTAGCTAAGTGAGGTATTGCCGTGATTAAAGACTTTGCAGGTATACCAAAAGACGAATTCGACTTTGTCGGGGAGATAGAGGAAAAATCAGAAGCTCTCACCCGACCTAGCATCTCCTTCTGGAAGGATGTCTGGAGAAGACTCTTCAAAAACAAAGTGGCAATGACCGGACTGATAATTATTCTGGCAATCGCTTTGTTTTCAATAATTATCCCTGAACTCTCGTCTTATTCATACAGCCAGCAGAACCTCAGAAATATCAACGCGGCACCGTCTTCGGAACACTGGTTCGGTACCGATTCACTGGGAAGGGATCTGTGGGTCAGGACATGGGTAGGGGCGAGAGTGTCGCTTGCAGTCGGAATCTTTGGCTCGATTATCCCAAGTATTATCGGCATTGTGATAGGAGGAATATCCGGATACTTCGGCGGTAAGGTGGACATGATAATAATGAGGCTTATAGATATAATAATCTGCATTCCGCAGATGATCTACATAATATTGATCATGCTCGTAATCGGTTCCGGTCCAGTACCGCTGATCATTGCCTTCGCGATAACGGGCTGGATGGGTTCTGCCCGAAATGTTCGCGGCCTGATTCTGAAGATAAAACAGGAGGAGTTTGTCCTGGCCTCCCGAATACTGGGAGCTCCACACGGGTACATAATATTCAAGCATCTGGTTCCGAACACTCTCGGTATTGTGGTTGTCAGCATGACCCTCGGAGTTCCGGCAGCAATATTCCAGGAAGCATATCTAAGTTTTATCGGCCTCGGGATAAAGCCTCCTATACCAAGCTGGGGGCAGCTTGCGAACCTGGGCACCTCGGTATTTAGAATTTTTCCGACGCAGTTGCTGATACCAGCAATCATGATTTCGTTGACAATGCTTTCTTTCAACCTCTTCGGAGACGGCCTAAGGGATGCGCTCGATCCGAAACTACGAAGCTGAATGGGAGATATTTACTGTGACTGAGAAGATACTCGAAGTTAAAGATCTCGAATTTTCTTTCGACACATATGCGGGAGAGGTACACGCCATACGGGGTGTCTCCTTTCACATAAACAGAAGCGAGTCTCTTGCGATCGTAGGGGAATCGGGATGCGGAAAGAGCGTAACCGTCCAATCAATAATGAGGCTCGTTCCTTCGCCACCCGGAAGGTTGAAGGGAGGAAAGATCTTCTACTTCGGCAAGGACATCACGAACTACAGTGACCGACAGATGGAGAAACTTAGAGGAAAGGAAATGTCCATGATCTTTCAGGATCCTATGACCAGCTTGAATCCAACGATGAGAATCGGCAGGCAGATATCCGAGGGAATAAAGAAACACGAGAAGATCTCGCCGGATGAAGCGCGCAAACGCAGCATCAATTTATTGAAAGAAGTCGGAATATCCGATCCGGAAAGGAACATCATGCGCTATCCTCACATGTATTCCGGTGGTATGCGACAGAGGGTCATGATAGCGATTGCTCTGGCCTGCAATCCCAAGATACTGTTCGCAGATGAACCGACCACGTCTCTGGATGTCACCACACAGGCCCAGATACTTGAAGTGATGAACCATCTGAAGCAGGAGTTCGAAATGGCTATCGTTCTTATAACTCACAATCTGGGAATCGTTGCGAGATTTGCCGAGAGGATTTCCGTCATGTATGCCGGAAAAATTGTAGAAACGGGAAAGACCAGCGATATCTTCTACGATCCACGACATCCATACACCTGGGGACTGCTTAACAGCGTACCGGCTGTAGGGAAGAAGAGGACGGAGAAACTTCCGACGATAACCGGCACACCGCCTGATCTTTTCATGCCGCCCAAAGGCTGCGCATTCTATGACCGTTGCGAATACAGGATGAAGGTATGCAAGGAGAACGATCCTCCAGAGAGGAAGATTGGAGAAGGCCATTATGCTTCCTGCTGGTTACTCGACGAAAGAGCTCCCGGTATAAAACCGTACGTAGTGAAGAGACATGCAGGCGAAAGTTCCGGCAAGGGTGTGATGTAAGATGTCGCAGACAATACTTGAAGTCAAGAACCTTAAGAAGTACTTCAACATATCCAAGGGACAGCTCCTGAAAGCCGTGGACAACATAAGCTTCTCGATCGATCGCGGGAAGATACTGGGAATGGTAGGGGAATCCGGCTGCGGGAAGACCACCGTGGGAAGGACAATTGTCCACCTATACAGTCCCGACGAAGGTGAAGTCTTATTCAACGGGAGTAACATTCACGAATTGAACAACAAGAAGTACAGACAGATAACGAAAAAGATTCAGATGATTTTTCAAGACCCTTACGCTTCTCTTGATCCAAGAAAGACCGTTAGCGCGATAGTAGGGGAAGGAATTGACATTCACAAACTCTGCAGAAACAAGACAGAACGGATGGAGAGAATCTACGAAATGCTAGAAATGGTCGGTTTAAACAGGGAGCATGCGAACCGCTTTCCACACGAATTCAGCGGCGGGCAGCGTCAGCGTATAGGAATCGCACGGGCACTTGCTGTCGGGCCGGAGTTTCTGGTCTGTGACGAAGCGATCTCTGCACTGGATGTCTCGATACAGGCACAGATAATAAACCTCCTGATCGATCTCCAGAAGCGGTTGAACCTGACTTATCTCTTCATTGCACATGATCTTAGCATGATCAGATATATTTCCGACGACACGATCGTTATGTACCTTGGCACTCTCGTCGAAAAATCCGAGACCGAAGAGCTCTTCGAGAATCCTTTGCATCCATACACTATCGGCTTGCTAGAAGCCGTTCCGATAGCAGATCCCGATTATGAAAAGAGCCACAAACACGATTTACTCTCAGGAGAAGTCCCGAGTCCGATCAATCCCGCACCCGGTTGCCGCTTCTCCTCAAGGTGCAAATTTGCGAAGGAGATCTGCAGGAAAGAAACACCTGTTTTGAAAGATGCCGGCGATGGTCACATGGTGGCCTGTCATATGGTTCATAGTGAGGAATGGTAGAACCGTGGTTGGGGGTCGGAGTTGGTGGCATCAAGATCAGAAGTGATGCTGCCTCCGGCAGGAAGTGAGGCTCGCTGGCGCGAGGAAGTGATGCCCGGGAGGAGCATCCGGGGAAGTGATGCTGGCACTTACGCACCAGGAGGCAAAAACCAAAGAAAAAGAGCAAGCAAATTGAAGTAATCAGATAAGGACGAACTTACTCTGTCATCCTGAAATGCTCCTATTCAGGATCTGGGATTTTCTAAGAACCGTGGTCGGGGGTAGCGGGTTGGTGGTAGGAAAGAGCAAAGGAACTGGTCCATCGTTGAACGGTTAGCCGTTCGCCGAAAAGAACAGTTGTAAGTTCCAAGATATGAGTTGTAAAAAAGGCCGGGGTCGGAGGTTGGTGGTTGGAGGTTCGTAAGAGCAAAAGAAACTGGCTGATGACCGCTGAGCGGTTCTCCGTTCTCCGAATAAAAAACCAGTTGTTCGTTCCAGAGCGAGGATCTTTTCTTTGTTCTTGGTTGAAGCCGTGAAGCACTAGCATCGAGATTCCGACCAGGAGCTTTGTCGGAATGACGGAATTGGGCGTTTTCGGAATAACCGTTCTTGGTCAGACCCATTTATTCAGAGAGTAGAGAGAAGGGAAAAGCAAAGAGAACAGGTAAGGATCTTGGATATCGAAGAGCCTTTAAGAGCTCTCTAATCCCCTCTCGAGAGGGGTGGCGACGGCTCCATCGTCGACGGGGTGTGTGCACACCAAGAACGGACCACGTTCAGAATGATTAAATTGGGAGTGCCTCGGATATGGTGAAAAAACGATTTGGTCTGCAGTCATCCCGGACTTGACCCAGGATCTGGTTCCAACAAGGAACAACGAAGGGAACCATTCTTCTCAGCGGAGGACGGTGGACTGTTGACGGGTAACGCGGTTTTTATCAGCGATCAACGAATTTTTGCTCTTAAGCGCAAAGCGGATCTTAGGATCGAGATGCTGAAACAAGTTCAGCATGACGGAATCCCGGACGAAGAATCAAGAACTTGGACGCGTAGCGTTGGAACGAAGAACCGTTCTTTGACGATTTTTTATTCTTGGGCTTGCAACTTGGAACTACAACTTGCACCTGCTCTTTCGAAGGACGGGTTCATGATCTTGGACGAAGGACCAAGGACGGCTCTTTGCAGCGATCAGCGGGTTTTTGTTCTTAAGCGCAAAGCGGATCTTAGGATCGAGATGCTGAAACAAGTTCAGCATGACGAGTTGTAACGTTTTTGGAATAACCATTCGCTGTCATCCAGAATTTGACCCAGGATCTGGTTCCAAGAAGGAACAACGAAGAACCGGTCTTCTGGACAGTGGACCGTTGACGGGTAACGCGGTTTTCATAGGTATGAAAGATTGAAAGGTTTAGCGACAGAGAATTCCGGAAGTGAGGCAGGGAAATATATTCATCTATATCCCTCACCTCTGGTTTGGGAGGTTCACTGTGCTTGAAGAAGAGATTCTCAAGAAAGTTATCTCGCAAGCTCTTTCAAAGGGCGGCGATTTCGCCGAGATTTTCATTGAAGACAAGGATGAGTTGAACATAAAATGCTCTGAAGACTCGATAAACGGAATAACTACCGTTCGGATCAAAGGGGCAGGAATATACGTTCTCTGTGGCGAAAAGAGCGTATACGTTTACACCAACGATCTCAGCTCTCGAGGTCTCACTGACTGCGCAGAGCGGGCCTCGGAGCTTTTGAATTCCTGCTCTGAGAGATTCACCGGAAACATTTCTTTTTCAATGCGGAAAGCGGAAAACCCGAATAGATTCGAGATATTTCCCTCATCTGTGGGTCATGGAAAAAAGATCAGGATACTTAGAGAGACGAGCCTTGCTGCGAGAAGCGCAGGAGAGACAATCAGACAGCTGAATGTCGATTACTTCGATACTGATCAGAGAGTCGAGATTTTCAACAGCGAAGGCCTGCGCACTGAAGACAGGCGTATAACGAGCAGATTGAGACTTCAGGCCACAGTCGAGGCCGATGGCCGCTCGAAGTACGAATGGGGAGACTTTACACGTCCGCAGGGATTCGAGGCCTTCCGGATAGAGAACGACTACACCTCCTTTGCAGAAGAATTCATAAAGGATATGGCTGAGGATCTAAGAGCCGCTCCGGTGAAGTCCTGTATCGTCCCGGTGGTCTTTGAGGCCGGTCCATGCGGCACTTTCTGGCATGAAACCTGCGGTCATCAACTTGAGGCCTCTGCTGTCTCAAGAAACGCGAGCGATTTCGCGGGCAAAGTTGGGCAGGTCGTCGCTTCGGAAAAGGTTACGCTGATCGATGACGGGACGATACCGGGTCTATATGGCTCTGCGGCAATCGACGATGAAGGCTTTCCAACGCAGAAAAATGTCCTCATAGAGAATGGGGTTCTGAAAGGGTATCTATGCGACAGGCTTTGCGGGAGGAGATTGGGAATCCCATCTACGGGAAGCGGAAGAAGGCAGGGATACACATACGCTCCCGTACCAAGAATGAGCAATACATATCTGGCCCCTGGAAGCGACAATGACGAAGAGATGATCAGCTCCGTCAACGAGGGTCTTTTCGTCAAGAGGCTGGGGGGCGGAACAGGCGGACGAGAGTTTTCCATAGCGGTGAGCGAAGGATACTGGATAGAGAACGGCAAGATATCCCACAGGCTAAGAAGCGGCTTCGTTCTCAACGGAAGGGGCATTGACATGATCAAGAGGGTCGACATGGTCGGAAGGATACTGAAGACTGACAGCGGCGGCTTTTGCGGCGCCGATTCCGGATTGTGCCCCGTCACGAGTTTTCAGCCGAGGATGAGAATATCGCTCATGCCGGTCGGCGGGGAGGACTGATCTGAATGGATTATCTAGAAAACTATCGAAACATGATGAAGGCTCTTCCCGCAAGGTTTTCCGAAGCCGAAGTAGATGTCGAACGCAATGGGAGCACAGTGATCAAGTGTGCGAACGGAGAGATAATCGAAACTCGTTCCTCCGACACCACCGAACTTTTCATACGCGTTTCCGACGAGAAGACGGGCTACGCATATACCCAGGATCTGGAGGAAGAACCGATAGAAGTCCTTCTAAGGGGCCTCAACAACTCGAATTTCGTCCAGCGTCGGCAAAAGGACAAACTCAACGAGTCGACCGTAAAACGAACAGCTGTAGTCGACGATAGATCAAAAGGACCCGACTTAGGATCAATGAAACTGGCCGCAGAGAAGATTGAAAAGACCGTAAGAGAGGCCGACGGCAGTATTTCAAGCGTCGCGATTGAAATCAGCTCGGACACTCATTCGAGAAACGTTATCAACTCTCACGGACTCGATGTAGAGTCGACCATGAATCTCTATTGCGCCAGGGCAACTGTGATGGCAGAGAAAGACGGCGACCAGTACGATGCCACTTTCTTTCAGAGTGTGTCCAATATAGGTGAGCTGAATCTCGATAGGTTCAGAGAAAGGATTACAGCCAGTCTGAGACATCAGTACAATGCGATGGAGCTTCGATCGGGAGTTTACAAGGTATTGCTGGACAGCACCGTCGTGACGAACATAATGATGACGGCGTGGCAGGTTTTCAGCGGAATGAAGTACAACAACGGTTCTTCGGCGCTCTCCGGAAGACTGGGAGAAACGATCGGATCGTCCGAGCTTAACATAGTCGATTCGCCAACCCATGAGCAAACCGGTTATCATTACGAATTTGATTGTGAAGGGACTCCTTCCGAAGAACAGCGCTTGGTTGAGAGGGGAAAGTTCGTCGGACTGATGCACAATATCTCCAGTGCCGCCGGACTGGACTCATCTTCAAGCGGGAACGCAGGGAGGTATGCCCTGCTTAGCGGATCTATTCCAACAGATATTATAATAACGCCGAAGATCTTCTATGTTGAGCCGGGTGAAAACTCCATTGAGGAAATGATAGAGGAGATGGCGGATGGAGTTTATATAACTCATTCATATGACGTTTTCCACTCGATCAACATAGGTTCGGGAAGCTTCTCTATTCCATGTAGAGGAACTGTAATAAAAAACGGTAAGCCCGGCCACAATGTAACGGGGTTAACGATCAATGGAAGGTTGACAGACTTGTTTGCCAGAGTAAAAGCGGCTGGGAATGATCTATACATCGAAGAGTTCCTTCGAAAGAGTTACTGCGTCGGCGCCCCCAGCATTCTGGTGGAAAGACTTCAGATCAACGGAAAATGATATCATCTAAGTCCCAAATGCCGTTCTCGGAATTGCAGATGATCAATAGACCTGGATTTGACTGTTAAGCAGGGGAGTGAGTCTATAACCATGAATAAGAAGGAAGCGCTGGAATTTCTCGACAGACTGGCGAAAGGCATCTCAGAAATGTTTGGTAGCAATTGCGAGACGCTTGTTCATGACATGAGCGTTCCAAAGCATCCGATCGTTGTTATATACAACGGGCACGTCACGAACAGGAAAGCTGGTTCGACGGAGGACGTCTATGGCGATCTTGCCAAGTACAAGTCGTCATATCTGGAAGGTGATTTCATAAACCATTTAGCGGTGTACAAGTCCGGAAAATTCATAAAGTCAACGACCTTTCATCTGAAGGGCGAAGATTATCACTATGCGCTTGGTATAAACTATGACTTCACCCACATGAGGGAGTTTTCAAACGTTCTGGAGAACTTCATGAAGGTCGAATCCGATTTGCAGTCTGCTATAAGCGAGGCGGGAGAGAACAAGCTCTCTTCGATCTTCGACAGCTGTCTCGAGGCTGTAGGCAAGCCCATCGAAAGGATGAACAAATCGGACCGGTTGAGACTGATAAGTCTTCTTAAGAGAGAAAAGGCCTTCGACTTTTCTAAGGCAGTCCCGTACGTTTCAAGCAGGCTCAATCTATCTAGATACACGATATACAAATACATAAAGGAAAGCAGCTGACATAAATAAAGAAAAAGAGGAGAAGATGATGCTTATAGAGAAGAGGATAAAGGAACTGGGAATCGAGCTGCCGCCGTCTTCACCGCCAGGAGCCATGTATATTCCCGTTAAAAGGCTCGGAAATGCTCTTTTCGTTTCGGGTCAGGTACCGATGAAGGACGGAAAGCCTGCTTACACGGGTAAAGTGGGAAAGGAGAGATCAATCGAATACGCCGAGGAAGGGGCCAGACTGTGCATTGTCAACATGCTGGCAGCCGTCAAGGCTTACCTCGGTGATCTCGACAGGGTAGTTGGCATTGTGAAGCTCCAGGCCTTTGTGAACAGCGAAACAGGCTTCGACAGGCAGCATATCGTTGCTAATGCGGCTTCGGAACTCCTTTATGAAATATTCGGTGAGGCCGGAAGGCACGCACGTACTGCAGTTGGAACGAACCAGCTGCCGTTGGATTTCACGGTCGAGATCGAGGCAGTAATCGAAATCAGAGAGAACGATTAATATGGACTACGACTTCGATACTCTGGTAAACAGAGAGAATCAGGGGAACATGAAATTCATGCTCACTCCCGATTTAGTCAAGAAGATGAATCTGATCAGTTATGCCGGCGCAGAGATGGATTTCAAGACTGCTCCCGCAATAATCGACGCTCTTGTTGAGCGGGCCAGGAATGGCCTTCTTGGATTCACACTTGCCGACGAAAAGTATCTTTCCGGCGTACAGTGGTGGATGAAGAACATGCGTAACTGGGAGATAGAGAGAGACTGGATTGTGCCTACCTATGGTACTATTCACTCGGTTGCGACGGCCATCAGGGCATTCACGAAAGAGGGAGACGGTGTAATCGTACAACCTCCTGTATACAACAGATACGAACAGGCTGTAAGAAGGACAAACCGAGAGATAGTGAGCAATCCTCTGATCTACAGGGACGGAAAGTACTCAATGGACTTCGATGACCTAGAGAGATGTATGAGGGTTGAGAAAAACCGACTTTTCATACTGTGCAATCCTCATAACCCCATCGCAAAAGTCTGGCAGCGTTCTGATCTGGAGAAAATCTCCTCGCTTGCACAGAGATATAACGTCCTTGTATTCAGCGACGAAATATTCGGGGAAATAACCTTCAACGGCAATTCGGCTATTCCATACTCCACTGTTGCAGGAAAGGAAGGCTTCTCGGTAGTTGCGACCTCACTTGGAAAGGTCTTCAATCTGACTGGCGTCAATAGCGCAAATATAGTTATACCCGACCCCTCCACAAGGAAGAGATTCAGGATCCAGCGAGACGCAGATCACTACGGAAGCATAGATCCCATGGTTCATGCGGCAGTATGCGCAGGCTACGGACCCGACGGAGCCGACTGGGTTAGAGAGATGAGGGAGTACGTGTGGGAGAATGTCTCCATAATGAAGGACTTCTTCACCAGAAACATTCCAGCAGTCACAATGACCGAAGTAGAGGGTTCATTCGTAATCTGGATAGACTGGCGGAGGCTTAAACTAGATGATGAGGAGCTGCACTCATTCCTGCTGAACGAGGCATATCTCGATCTGGATAGAGGCGTAAACTATGGAGAAGGTGGAAAGGGTTTTACACGAATGAACATCGCTGCACCCAGAAGGAAGATAGAAGAGTCACTGGGATTCCTTTTCGAAGCAGCCGCGAGACGTGGGTACGCAGTATCCGAGACTTTGAACAGGTGGAGGTGAAGATCCATTCCTATGAAGAAACTGATTGAAGATTACTTCGAACAGAACAAGGGACTAATGATAAGAGACATCATGAGACTGGTAAGGATAAAGAGCGACAAAGAAGAGGCTAAAGCGGGCAAGCCATACGGCGACGGACCGGCCGAAGTGCTGGCTGCAGCACTTGAGATGGCATCTGAAATGGGATTTAGGACCAAAAACTACGACAATTATGTTGGAGCGATTGACTTCGACGATCAAAAAAACAAGCTTGACATTCTTGCTCATCTCGATGTGGTACCGGGAGGAGACGGTTGGTCGGTCACAGAACCCTTCAACCCGGTAGTCAAGGACGGAAGGCTCTACGGTAGAGGAACGATAGACGACAAGGGCCCCGCCGTAGCGGCTCTTTACGCCATGAAGGCTGTCAAGGATCTCAATATTCCTCTGAAGGCCGGCGTGAGGTTGATACTGGGAACCGATGAGGAATGCGGGTCGTCCGACATAAGATACTATTACGGAATTGAAGAAGAGGCTCCGATGACCTTTTCGCCGGATGCAAGCTTCCCGGTTGTGAACATAGAGAAGGGGGGACTTCAGGGCAAGTTCGAATCGAGATTTGAAGAGTCAACTGAATCTCCCCGAATTGTAAGCTTCAAGGCAGGGATCAAGAGCAATGTTATCCCCGGTGAAGCGGCCGCAGTGGTCGAGGGGATCGATCCTGAAGAGATCCGCGATTGCTGCGATGCCGTGACCAAGATTAGCGGTATCTCGTTCAACTTATCCACCGAGGGAAACAAGACTACAATCAGGGCTAAAGGTCTTCAGGGGCACGCTTCGACTCCAGATAAGGGGAAAAATGCTTTGACGGGTTTGCTTGAGGTCATCTCAAAACTTCCAGCTTCTCGAAGTACCGGCTTTGAAAGACTGCGAGCTCTAAACTCGGTATTTCCTCATGGAGATTGGCTCGGTGAGGCTGCTGGCATTGCGATGAGCGATGAACTTTCCGGCAAGCTTACAGTAAGCCTAAACATGTTGGAATACGACGGTTCGAGCCTAAACGGGACATTCGATTGCAGGGCTCCTTTATGTGCAACGAAGGAGAACCTCCTTGACGTAATCAAAACCAAACTGGCTGACCGTGGCATAGATCTGCAAAACGATGACATAAAACCTCCTCATCACGTACCGGGTGACTCCGAGTTCGTCAAGACACTTCTCAGATGCTACGAAAGCTACACCGGAGAGAAGGGGTACTGCATTTCAATGGGCGGCGGAACGTACGTACATCGACTTAAGAACGGCGTGGCATTTGGCTGTACTATGCCCGGAAGCGAAAACAATATGCACGGCCCCGATGAATTTGCGGTCATTGAAGATCTCGTGACGAGCGCCAAGATATTCACTCAGGCAATCATAGAGCTTTGCCGGTGAACGAACCTGTTCTGAAACCGAGAAACGACGATCGTTGACCGTTGAGCGGTTCTCCGTTCGCCGAAAAGAACAGTTGCAAGTTCCAAGATGTGAGTTGTAAGAAACGAGGACCGTTGAAGCCGTGAAGCAATAGCATCCGGATTCCGACCAGGAGCTTTGTCGGAATGACAGAATTGGGCGTTTTCGGAATAACCGTTCTTGGTCAAACCATTATTCAGAGAGTAGAGAGAAGGTAAAAGCATAGAGGGCAAGTAAGGTTCTGGGATCTTGAAAAGCCTTGAAGAACTCTTCAATTTCCCTCAAGAACTCATCATTACACATGAGTCAGGGAGTTAAATTCCATTAATATGTTGGTTCTCGTGCGAATGCTGTGTTTGGCTCCTGATGATCCTGATCTTAAGTCCTCCCTTGAGGGAGGAGGGCCACGTAGTGGCGGAGGGTGTTGGTCTTTGTATGCGAGAAAAGCCGATGCTCTGAAATAGTCCGATGTGAGTGGTTGCTCGATGTTAGTTCTTGGTCTCTGGTAGGAGCATACATATGGATCACAGACCAAATAACGTTAAGAGTGAATTTGTCGTTCAATTGCGAACAGGCCAATCTATTCTAAACGTTGTTCAAAGAGCACACACCCCACCGCAAGCGGTCCCCCCCGCTCAAGCGGGGATTTAAGATCAAGAACGGACCACGTTCAGAATGATGAAATTGGGAGTGCCTCGGATATGGTGAAAAAACGATTTGGTCTGCAGTCATCCAGGACTTGACCCAGGATCTGGTTCCAACAAGGAACAACGAAGGGAACCGTTCTTCTCAGCGGAGGACGGTGGACCGTTGACGGGTAACGCGGTTTTTATCAGCGAGCAGCGGATCCAGGAAGAACTAGGAGTTTATTGTATCACCAAGATTTGCGTATATTCTTTTGAAATTTCCATCGAAGAATCTCCCAGCCAGCATCGTCTGGCAGCTGAAGTACACCATAGGTGGGGGAGTCCAGCCTAGATAGACTATTGCTTCGTTTTCTGCAAGTTTGTATGTCCAGGGATACTTGTTCGGAGCTTCCTGGCAAGGTCCCTCGGGAATGAGATAGACTGCGTAAGGTGAATCCGTGTTGTCACAAAAGCAACTGGGAGTTATGAAATTGCCAAAGATATCTGCTGGATTGAAGAGATACAAACTGCCCTCCTGTACTATGAATCCATGACCTTCAAGAAGATCGACGAATCGCTCAATGCTTTCCTCTGTGAAGTGGTTGCCAAAGGAAATACTTATCACTGAAAAGAGAATGGCAACTAGAGTCGTGCTTTTTCTCATTTCCATCCCCCCTTATTTTGGCTTCCCTGGATAGAGAAAGCTAGAAAACTCAAAGTCGTAATCTCTAACCACTAGATCATATTCCTCATGATAGAGTTTTCAGCTTAGAATCTAGCATTCCCTTCGAAGAAGCTGAACCATTGAAAAGAGCTATAGTCCCCTGTAAGAAAGACTTACCAAGCATAGAGCAAACGTGGGATTCTCTTCATCTCATCCCTCTAAACCCATCCGTCGAATTGATTGGCTGACGTATAATAGTCTTGGTGACAAAGGGAACTTCAGCGGCTCTTTCTTGAACTCTTTCTATTTCATTTCATACAACCTTACAAAGAGGAGGGATACTATGTTATTGAGAAACAAGTTCGTCCTGATTGCGACGTTACTGATCTGTGCACTTTCCTTTGCCGGACTCAAGGACATTGCGGCAAGCCCTTATTCGGCTGCTATTGAAAAGCTATTCGCCGCGGGGATAGTCGAGGCAGAGAACGATCTCTTCAATCCGACCGAAGTGCTTTCGAGAGCCGATGCTGCCGAGTGGATAGTAAAGACATTCAAGTTGTCGACGATCCAGTCCATGAAGCTCGAAGAAGAGGTCGAGAAGAAGTTCGTTTATACAGACCCGCTTGGTGTTATCGATGAGGCTTTCGTTGTTCCGTCTGCCAAAGATATTGTAGATATCGAAGGTGAGGAATACATCGAGGGTCTTATCAAGGTACGCGCTGAAGAGGTTATCGATGGTCTTTACAGGCCATTCGAAGCAGTAACGGGCGCCGAATTCGCACTTGCGGTGGCAAAGGTTCTATTTGGCGTTGATGAACCGATAGACTATTCGGCAAAGCTTTCACAACTTGTCTACGTGCCTGCGGAATTGCTCTCTATGGAAAGACCGTTGAGGCGAGAGGAAGCTGCACAGATTCTTTCAAACTTCGTAGACAATCCGGATTTTAAGATAATCACAATGCTCGCTACCGCCGATATACATGGGCACATAGAGCCTTATTTACCAAGCGGCGCAAAGTACCCTGTAGGCGCGGTGGAAAAGATGGCCTACTACGTTAAGACAGAACGAGCGATTCAGCCGGATCTTCTGCTTATGGACGTTGGAGACGCTCCTTACAACACCAATGTCGCCAACCTTTTCGAAGGAGAACCTGTAATAAGGATCATGAACATGATGGGCTACGACGCCATGGTTCTCGGTAACCACGATTTTGATTTCCCGTTCAACGTGATGGAAAGAAATAGCAAACTTGCGAATTTCCCATTCCTTGGCGCAAATACCTTATACCTTGGAGAATCTCCCTATTTTCTTGAGCCATACATAATAAAAGAAGTCGACGGAATAAAGATCGCCATTGTTGGGCTTACTGACGACAGCAGCGCCTGGTACACCCATCCAAGAAACGTAGCGGGAATTACCTTCGAAGAACAGTACTCTGCCGCTAAGAGACTCCTGGATGAAGTATCTCCGCAGGCAGATCTGGTGGTCGCCCTCGCCCACTTGCATGGTGGTAACAGAGTCCTTCCTACGAAGGTCACCGGCTACGATCTTATATTCGAAGGAGGAAGGGACGTTGTTGCCTTCCCGGAAAAGATAAACGGTAGTTGGGTGATCTCTTCAGGAAAACATGCAGAGCTGATCTCGAAAACAAATCTAAACATCTACAACGGGGAAGTTATTGGTATCAACTTCGCTCACGTATTCATGAGTCAGAACCTTCCGCAGGATGAAGAAGTAGTCGAAGTAGTGCAAAGTTATGTCTCTCAGCTTGACGAAAAGCTCGGCACGGTGATTGGAAAGACCGAGGTTGATCTCGATGGAGAAAGGGGCACGGTAAGGTTGAAGGAATCCAACCTTGCAAACGCGATTGCCGATAGCCTTCGAGAAATGACCGGAACGGAATTTGCCATACAGAACGGTGGAGGAGTTCGAGCCAGCGTTCCAGCTGGAGACATTACGATTAAGGACGTCTACACGGTTTTACCGTTCGACAACCTCGTAGTTGCCGTGAAGGCAACCGGAAAGCAGATATGGGACGTACTTGAACACGGGATTTCGGCTTATCCGGCTGCTGCTGGCCAGTTTCTACAGGTTTCCGGACTGGAGTACACATTCGATGCTTCGAAACCTCCCTATGAACGGCTGCTGTCCGTTACATCCAACGGTATCCCGCTAGATCCAGAAAAGACTTACACTCTAACCGCCAACGACTTCCTAACGGGTGGGGGAGACAAGTTCATCATGTTCCTGGAAATGGAGAAGTTCATTGAAACAAAGTCCTTCCTCAGAGATGCATTTGCAGAATACGTTGAAAGACATGGAACAATCGCTCCAGTCAACGAGGGAAGAATAACGATTATCAACCCGGCCAATTAATCCTGATCGCCAGTCGAATGGAGAGGGAAACCTCTCCGTTTTTCTTTGGGCTGCAAATTCCAGATGTAATCTGAATTCCTCCAGGTTACACTACCGTTTCAGAAAAGCTTTCAATAATACGAGTGAGTGTTTGACATCCTGCGCCAAGAAGATTTCATTGCTTTCACGTGCCTCTCTTCAAAGATACCGTGGAATCGTAGCCGATGTATAAAAATCACATCTCTCATTGGGAAGGTTCGTCGGATTGTTGATTTCGGAAAGTCTATTCCTATGTTCATTATCGGCTTGGATCACGGACAATGGCTTGAATTTCTTACTATCATTAGTAGTGATCTATAATTGTAAGGTCACTCCAGACAGTAAGCAAAAGGGGGCAGCTATGAGGAAGCAAACCGCACCGTGGATGGTTTTGATCTCTATCATTGTGCTTCTTTCTATATTTTCTGTAAGATTATTTGGTGGTCAAATCGAGATAGTACGTGATTCATGGGGAATAGCACACATCTATGCCGACAATGACTTGGAACTCTTTTTCGGGGCAGGATATGCCACTGCCGAAGACCGGATGTTTCAAATGGAACTTTCAAGGAGAAAAGTTGCCGGGACGCTATCCGAGATTTACGGCAAGGACTTGCTCGAGTCCGACAAGCTCATGCGCACACTCGGTCTCTACAAACACGCACAGGAGATCGCAGCCAGTCTACAGGGCGATACTATGGATATACTCAAGGCTTACGCTGATGGTGTGAACTACTATCTTGAAACCCATCTCGACAACTTGAATCCTGCATTCGATGAAGTTGGAGTCATTCCCGACCAATGGACGGTTGCCGATAGTATTGCGGTGTGGATGCGCGTATCTGAGAGATTTGACAGGTCCTGGCAAAACGAAGTCACAGCCCTTCGGAACTATGAACAGCGTTTGCGGAGCGGCTTGATTCAGGACCCCGCTGTAATTGACAACTCAGCTGCAATAGTAACTGAATCGGATTTTCTTCGAACTGACCCCGAAGCATACCGACGTTTAATGGAAATGAAACCGCGCGAATCAAGTGAGTGGATGGAATGGGACTCAATTAAGGCAAGCCACGCCTGGACAGTTTCCGGGAGCAAGACTCTCACAGACGGTCCTCTTCTTGAGAGCGACCCCCAGATTGCAGTCACTCTTCCTTCTCTTTGGTATGAAATTCATCTAAGCGGCGGCAGCTACAATGCCAGGGGAATCTGTGTGGCAGGTTCACCGGGATTTCTCATTGGCTGGAATGAAGATCTCGCATGGGGTGCAACCGCGCTCGGTTCTGACAACAGCGACTTGTTTCAGGAGAAGCTCAGCCGCGATGGATCTATGTTTCTCTTTGGAGAGAGTTGGTACCCTTTACAGTCACATACTGAAGTAATATCTGTTCGAAACGAAGATCCGGTTGAGATTACTGTTTACAGAACGATTCACGGGCCACTTGTTGATGAATTCGTAAAAGGAGTGGGGCCCACAGAGCACTTCTCTTTGAAGTACGTGGCTACAGAAGAACTGAATACACCTATAACTGGAATGCTGGCAATGATGAGATCAAGGAACTGGGAAGAATTTACAGGTGGATTGAATGATTATATGTTTCCGGGTATTCACGTCGTCTACGCCGATGTCTCAGGCAACATTGGCTATTACACAGCAGCTGCAATTCCTATTCGCTCGGGAAAACCCGGACTTCCACAGATTGGCTGGACGGGCGATGAGGAATGGAATGGCTACGTGCCGTTTGATGAGCTTCCGCATGTTTTGAATCCTTCTTCGGGATTTGTTGCCAGTGCAAATCATCTGCCAGTCGGAGACTGGTACCCGTATTCTCTAACTATAGGAACCGGGGGAACAGGCCATAACCCAAGAAGTATGAGGCTTTACGAGCTCCTTGATGATCAAAACGAATTTACTTTTGAGAGCTTTTCGGAGATTCATCGAGACAATGTCTCGGCAATTGCCAGAGATTTTCTATCTCTCGCAGACATTTTGTCTGAGAGGAATCTTCTGTCACAAAATTCAACGAGGCTTCTGAAAACCCTAATTGATTGGGACTATCGCCTTCTGGAGAACAATAGAACGGCCGATGTTGCCGAGACTATAGTACAGGTAATGCATCGCAGTCTGCGTCCCAATACGGTCACAGCTCTCCTTGCCTCGAAATACGGCGGGGGCCATGCCGGAAATATCTTCCTGCTCCGTTCTGCCCTGGAAGAGTTTGAAAGAACTCAGAAGTTGCCGGACGAGGAGGAATTGGCAGTCTGGGTCAACCAGATACTTGAGGCTTCGGCTGGCAGCCTTCGGGAGAACGTTTCTCAAACCAGAAAGGTGGTTATGGTATATCAGACTAATCTTGAAGGCCTCCCCTCGATTTACCCAGATGCGAATCGAAACATGCCCGATCTCGTGACCACCTCGGGAAATACTATCTGGTCGCAACTGGGAAACTCTTACACACAGATCGTCGACCTTTCAAACATAGACAACTCCAGAGCATTTCTGCCGCCAGGAGTTTCAGAAGACCCACGCAGCCCTCATTTCTTCGATCAAGTCGAGCTATGGGTTGCCGGAGAAACCAGACCGGCTCCTCTGAGTCGAGAAGAAGTAATGAAATATGCAGAATCGATAGAAACACTATCTTCGGCGTTAAATGAGACTATGCGTCAATCAGGATCCGAGTGAACTTGGAAAGTCGAAGTTGCTTCTCAATTAGACTGAATGGGCTCACAAAATACCTTGACGGGCTAAATCTGCAGAATCTAGCTCTTGAAAAGGTTATGTCGGAGAAGGCCGATTGCATACTGCTTCTCCTTGAACACGAACCAGTTCTTACCGTGGGCAAATCGGGCGGAAGAGAGAATCTTCTCGTCGATGAACGAGAGCTCGAGAGACTGGGGGTTGAGCTCTGTAATACCTGCAGGGGAGGAAACATAACTTATCACGGTCCGGGACAGGTTGTCGCATACCCCGTTCTGAATCTTGGGAAATGGAAGAAAGAACTTCCGTGGTACGTGCACTCTCTCGAAGAGGTGGTAATTAGAGTGCTGGAAGATTATGGCATTGAAGCCGGAAGGAAAACTGAATACAGGGGTGTGTGGGTAGAAGAAAGAAAGATCGCCGCCGTCGGTATCGCCGTCAAAAGATGGTTCACAATGCACGGATTTGCCCTTAACGTACGGGTGAACAAGGAACACTTCAGATTGATCAATCCCTGCGGCATTAAAGACTATACGATCGCTTCGATGGACGATTTTGTAGACAACGTCGACTTCCATGAGATCATGGAGAGTGTGGAAGAGAATTTTTCTCTTGTCTTTGAAAGCAAACTGATAGAAGTTTCGAGAGAATGGCTGGAGAGTGGTTAGAGTGAAGGAGAAACCAGACTGGCTTAAGAAAAAACTCAATGCCGACCGGAGCAGGCTGAGCGAAATAAAGGTCATGTTGAGAAGCCTGCGTCTTAATACTGTGTGTGAAGAGGCGAAATGTCCAAATATAGGAGAGTGTTTTGCATCCAGAACCGCTACATTCATGATACTTGGAAATGTCTGCACAAGGAACTGTCGATTCTGTGCAGTCTCAAAGGGAATACCAGGCTCTCCAGATCCAAAGGAGCCGGAGAACATTTCTCGCGCCGTTCATGTTCTCAAATTGAGGCATGCTGTAATCACCTCGGTTACCAGGGACGATCTTGACGATGGTGGCGCTTCTCACTTCGTCGATGTAGTCCGTGAATTGAGGAAGAACTGTCCAGATACGACGACCGAGCTACTTATCCCTGACCTAAATGGTAACTGGAAGGCTCTCGAAAGAATCGTTAGAGAGCATCCGGACGTGTTGAATCACAATGTAGAGACCGTACCTTCCCTGTACGTTTCTGTAAGGCCCGGAGCAACCTACGAACGTTCTATCGGTCTCTTGAGGAGAGTAAAGGAAATTGATTCTTCGATAATTACGAAGTCCGGGATAATGGTGGGCCTGGGTGAGGACGAAGACGAGGTTAAGTCTGTTATAGATGACCTGATTGGCGCAGGGTGCAGAATGTTGACTATTGGTCAGTATCTGCAGCCGTCTCATAAACACCTTCCGGTAGTGGAGTACATTACGCCGGAACAGTTTGAAAGCTACAGAATCTTCGCTTTGGAGAGAGGCTTTTCCTTCGTCGCATCTGGTCCTCTCGTTCGTAGCTCCTATCATGCCGCTCTTGGCTTCTCAAGTTTGCACTAGAAAGAAGTTTTTCAACGGCATTGTTTCTGTATCCTTTCAAACATTTTGTTCACAGGGTGTCAGGAAGAATCAAAGATTGCTATTTTGTTATCTTCCAAATATTGCTTAGTAAGAGTCGCTGTGATACGATTTGCTTATGATGTTCTCTATGTTGGACTAATCACCTTAGGGAATACAGAACTCTGGTGGTTTGTTCTACTTACTGTCTTAGGGAGTTGTGATTATGGATGGTTTTTGTATAGAGAGTGCCGATCAAATTCGAGAACTATGGTCAAAGACTTACAACACAGAAGGGAAACCTGACTGGTCCCACATTCTTCCATACTACGACGACAACATTCTTTTTAAAGACACGATCCAGGAAATCCGGGGAATCGAAGAATTCAAGAAGATGACGGAAAGACTTGCCGAGAGATCTAAAGAGCTGAAAATGACTGTTCTTAGAGTAATTAAGGAAGACAACGTGGTCTTTGTTGAATGGGAAATGACTATACTTTTCAAAAAGACTAGGACTTCCGTGATTTATGGTGCGAGCCGTCTCTCTCTTAGCGAAGAGGGAAAGATAAGAGAGCAAAGAGATTACTATGACCTATGGGGTGATATCTTCGACAACATACCCTCATTCAGAAAGCCTTACAGGCGTTTCATGAGAAAACACTTCGGGTAGGTGCTGCATATGGAGAGAGGCAAGAGCCCCGTCCGCAAATACTGGAAGCAATACAAGTGGTCCAACATCCGAGCGATGATGAAGAACAACAAGTCTGATCCAAAGATCTGCAATGATAATTTTGAGGATCGCCTAATGGTCATTACCGGAGGCACATCGGGTATTGGATACTACACTTGCAGGAAGTATGCTAGCCACGGGGCGAGGATTCTTTCCATAAATCGAAACAGGGAAAAATCGGAAAGTCTTTGCGACGAACTCAAACGCGACTTCGGCGTTGAATGTTCATATATGATAGCCGACTTCAGCAGTCTAGACGATAGCTTGAGAGTCGGTAAAGAGCTCTCTGCTATGGGAGATACGATAGATGTCTTGATACACAACGCGGGAGTCTTTCTGAAGCGCAAAGAACTTACAAAGGAAGGCTTCGAAACGACTTTCGTAGTCAATTATCTCTCGTCATTCGTCATAGACTATCTAATTAGAGAGAAGATGAAAGCTCGGGGAAAGGGCCGCATTCTGATGGTGAATTCGGAAGGCCATCGCTTTGCCGTCTGGGGAATAGAAACGGAGGACCTCAACTGGCAGAAGAGACGTTACAGTGGCCTTAAGGCCTACGGCTCTGCAAAGACTTGCCAGCTGCTTAGTATGCTTATTCTCGATCAATACTTCGAAGGAAGCGGCGTCACAATAAACGCTATGCACCCCGGTGCAGTCAAGACGGGTACGGGAAAGGAAAATGGGGCGTTCTACAAATGGTATAAGAGAAATGTTGTCGACAGATTCTCACGCTCACCGGAAATCTCGGCAGAAGCCCTTTACTATCTAGGTGTTTCCGGTGATCTCCAGGATATCGGTGGAAGGTTCTTCAATCTAACCACAGAAGAGATTCCCGCCCCTCCCGCACTAGACATGGAAATAGCTAAAAAACTCTGGCAGGAAAGCCTACGAATGGGGGGCATCGATGACGGAAATCTATGACGCGATAATAGTTGGCGGCGGAATAGCCGGAATGACCAGTGCCGCATATATTGCAAAGCACGGAGCCAAAGTCCTCTTGTTGGAGAAGAACGAGAAGTGTGGCGGCCCGATCAACTCCTTTTGGAGAGATGGCTTCCTCTTTGACGGCGGTGTGAGGGCGCTCGAAAGCGCGGGAATTATTCTCCCCATGCTGAGGGAGCTTGGGATTGAAATCGAAAGAGTCAAGAGTCCTGTATCTGTGGGGATTGAAGACAGCGTTATACGCGTGACCTCGAAGGAAAGTTTGAAGGAGTATTCAGATCTCCTTAGAAAGATGTATCCTGGAAGCGAGGATGAAATCGAGAGAGTCGTTTCATTCATAAAGAGAATCATGAAGGACATGGAAATTCTCTACGGAGTCGATAATCCACTCTTCATGGACTTCAAGAATAACAAGTCGTATTTTGTCAAAGTGTACCTGCCCTGGCTGTTCAAGTTCATTTTCACCCTCCGAAGAATTGGAAAATTCAGGATGCCGGTCGAGGAATTCCTCGAGGAGATTGTCCAAGACAGCTCTTTAAGAGACATCATTGATCAGCACTTCTTCAAGAACACACCAACTTTTTTCGCCATGAGTTATTTCTACCTTTATCAGGATTACTTCTATCCGAAGGGTGGAGTTGGAACTATGGCGGAACGCGTAAGAGAAAAGATAGTCCAGTTCGGTGGGGAAATCGAGACGGGTAGGGAAGTGACCGAGATCCATGCCGGGAAAAAAGTAATCGTGGATAGCAATGGAAAATCTTATAAGTACAGGAAACTCGTGTGGGCTGCCGACCTAAAGAGGCTCTACTCCATTGTAAAAACAGACGGCCTGCACGAGACCGCAACGGAAACGGTCAACGCATTCAGATCCGAGATATCGAAGAAACACGGGACCGATTCTATCTTCAGCGTCTTCATCGCGGTCGACGAAGTGCCTGAGAAATTTGAAGCGATCTCCAGCGGGCACTTCTTCTATACCCCCTCAAAGAAAGGCCTTGGCGAGACTCATCGCAGCGAAATGAAGTCCGTTCTAGAGAACTGGTCTGTCAATTCAAAAGAAGAAGTCTTGAGCTGGCTGGACAGGTTTTGCAAGCTGAGCACCTACGAGATTTCGATCCCCGTTCTCAAGGACAGAGACCTAGCCCCACAAGGAAAGACCGGTCTGATTGTAAGCACACTCTTCGAATACGATATAGTGAAGAAAGCGTATGAGTCCGGCTGGTACGGAGAGCTGAAAGAAGAGCTAGAAAAGAGAATAATCGAAGTTCTATCTAATTCAATCTACCCGATTTTGAAAGACAGGATCCTCTTTTCATTCTCCAGCAGTCCGCTTTCAATAGAGAGTTACTCCGGCAGCTCTGAAGGCTCGATCGTAGGATGGTCTTTCGAGGAACCGATACCAGTAGTAGCCAGTATGATGAAGGTAAACAGTTCGGTTAAAACGAAAATACCGGATGTTCTTCAGGCCGGCCAGTGGGCTTATAGCCCTGCAGGTGTACCGATAAGCATCCTTACGGGAAAGCTGGCTGCCGATTCCGTTATAAAGAATTTGAATAGGGATCGATCCGGCGGCTAAAGACCATTACGTTGTCTGTAGACCAGCGACAGTGGTCTTCGGACATGTAGAACATAGCCTCTTTAAATAAATAGATGATTGTCTCGACAATCAAGTAATGAAGGAAAGAATACTATGAATATCAACAGTTTGGTTCCAGATAATTCCGAAAAGGGTACTGGACTGATTCTAGAAGACCGGGGCCTTTACCTCTTTCAGGTTTCTGGAAGGAAACACCGAACAGAGCCCGGAGAAAGGTTTTTCGCTGGAATCGGCGGCCACTGTGAAGAAGGCGAGGGTTTCATCCAGGCAGCAAAACGCGAATCAGTCGAAGAGACTGGAAAGAACGTCGAAATAATCCATTCAGCCAAAACGTATATAGTACAATCAGATGGAAGCGTTGTTGACACGATCGAGCTTACATCACCCGCCCCCAGAATGATTTACGAAATGATTGATCGACGAAAGGACTTACCCGAGAAAGAGCCTTACTTCATAGCCTGCTTTAATGCGCATTTCATAGATGACACTCCCTTCGAACTCGACCCTGAAGAGGTCAGCGCTTTAATTGCCATACCGGAGGAATTGCTCTGCGAAAGTCTTGAGCGCAAGATAGCACTTGAAGATATAATCTCCTCAGGGGGAGAGGTTGTCGCCGGCTCTCTGGAGACCGGAACTTTGCTCTTTCCCCTAGGAACGGCAGCGGCTCTTGCAAACCTCTTGAAAAGGGCCAAAGAGCTTTCGGAGGTTGATGATTACGAGTGAAGTGTTGCTTCTTGGAAATCCGTTGCTCCGCGAAAAATCCTCTACCGTTACTGACTTTCGAAGTCAAGAGACGATAGGCCAGATCGTCATGCTCAAACAGGCCCTTGATGAATTCAGAAAAGAGAATGGCTTCGGCCGCGGAATTTCAGCCCCGCAAATCGGCATTCTTAAGAGAATGGTTGCGCTCAATCTAGGTCAAGGAAGTCTTGTAATTGCAAACCCGAGAATAGTCGACCGCAGTAGGGCTACATTCACAATGTGGGATGACTGCATGTCATTTCCACATCTGCTCATTAGGCTCGAAAGAAGCCTTTCGATGGATGTCGTGTATGAAGATGAAAGGGGAATCGAACACGAGTGGAAGGGGGTCGATCAGGCAAGATCGGAACTGCTTCAGCATGAGATAGACCATCTCGACGGCATTCTAGCAATAGATCACGCATTAGATGAAAGAAGTATCATTTACCGTTCGGAATATGTAAGGAATCGCGAATACTACGATCACCTTGTGGACTACAGCATCGAGCCGACAATTTGAGGTTAACTACCCTAATCAAAGAATGATATTCATTGCCTGAAGCCAGTGGCGGGCAATCAGGGCGTGGCCCTCGGGAGTTGGGTGAACACCGTCTTCGGCCCAGAATTCCGCCTCACGTCTCGCAGCTGCAGCAGCAAAAATTCCATCGAGCGGAACAAAATTTGCTCCAAATTCCCTCGCAATTCTCCTGATTATCTGGATCTTCGGTCCAAGATCTTCAGTCCATCTCTCCATCCCTGAGAAGACTGGAAGGAAAAAGGGTTCCATTATTATCACAGATGCTCCCTTTGAGCTGACCGATTCCAGCAGATACCTGTAGTCGTTTTCAAAGCTCTCCGGCTCCGTTCTATCGTTGCTGTCGTAGAGGCGCCAGCAGTCGTTTATACCCACAAGTATCGAAACCCAGTCAGGAGAGAGATCAAGGCAATCAACTTCCCAGCGTCGGCGAAGATCCCGTACTCTATCTCCTCCAACACCCCTGTTCAGAAACTCGATTCTCAGTTCCGGAAGCGCAGAACCCACCAGTCCGGAGATAATTGCAGGATAACCGTCCCCAAGAGAAAAGAAGTCATCTCTGTCTCTATCAGTATCAGTTACGCTATCCCCTTGAAAGAGCACTCTTTGACCTTCTTTAAGAAACACTCTCCTCATCCCCTTGTTCATAAATAGACAGTATACTTCCAAAAAACCGCGAAAACTAATCAGAGAAACCTACAAGGAAATCTTTTCCCTGTATCTTCCCTCGATCCAGTCTCTGGCGATCCTGTGGGCAAGGTCGACATCATAACTCCCTTTGACGGCCGCCGAATAGATGAACCCGGCATTGAAGGAATCCCCGGCTCCAATTGTATCCACAATATTTTCTGAAATTTCAGTCGAATACTCTTTTGAACTCTCTCTAGAGATCATGAGCGAACCTTCAGAGCCCATCTTCACCATCGCATTACTACCGAAGTCTCTCTGAAAGCTTTCTACGGCTCTGGAAATCGGAGTTTCCTGTGTCACCGCAATCAATTCGGCTTCGTTGGGTAGGAACCAGTCTAGTGAATCCAGCAGACTTCTTATCTGAGGTCTGAATGACTTCCAGCCGTCGGGAGGCCATCCCGGATCCATGTAGATAACGTTATCCTCATTGAGAGATTCCAGAAGTGCTTTCAGGTTTCCCCTTCTCAAACCGTTAAGAACATTGATACCACAGAATAGAATATGAGCGCCTCTTACCTTAGCAAGCTTACTACTCACAAAGTCAATATCCATGAAACGCATGACAGACTCGTCGCTCAAAAAGCTTCTCTCACTGTTTGTATGAGTTATCGCAACTGTATGCGGAGTCTTGCCCTCGATAAGGTCAAGCCCTTCAACAGAAATTCCCATTTCAATGAATCTTCTCTCTAAGGCCTTCCCGAAGAGATCATTTCCTGCTACAGTGACTATTTCCACCGGTACTCCGAGGTCGGCAAGCACGACAGCCGTGTTGGCCGCCTGCCCGCCTATACGAATATCGACATTATCGACGCCTATCTCCGTTCCCCACTCAGGCCAGTTTTCAATCGGACCCGCTACTATATCGACATCGACATTGCCAACGATAACAACTCTGTCCATTCCACCACTCTCTTCTCCAATATTTGCGGGTAAGAAACATCAATTACGAATGATTATAGCATCCGTGAAGAATGCACTGCTTTGAAAGGAAATACGATTTACCGTCTCAGGACGTCATCTCATAATAGACTGCGAAGTGGACAATAAACAAAATGCCCCGCGGCCGGAAGAATTAACAGAAAAGAGCGAATACGCCGGCTAGACGAATCGGCAAGAAAGATGTATTTATTCCTTACGAGCGACCACTAATCTAGAGTTTATGAAGATGCTTCAGCCCTTATGGCATTCACTGCAACAATGAACGCAACCGTCGACATTTGGGTATATCTCTCTCGCTTTCTGAAGGGCCCCGAAGCAGTTAACGAAATCTCCAAGCCTTCTCTTCGATTCCACTTCCTTGAGCCTATCGCAGTACTCAGTATGAATTTCATGTTCTCCGGTCGGCTTTGCGCTGTCATCTACGTAGTAAATCACTTCACAACACCTCCTTCAAACAAATACTTCATAGTCGAAGAAAGAGTTCATCTAGAACGCCTCACACCAAAATTATAGCACCAGGTGCTCCTCACAAGAAAAAGATCAGACCCACGTAGATTCAAGACGTCGTTTCCTAATCTTTCGGATCTATGCATCCTGAATGGGCGATATTCTTTCAACCTTTTTTGAAGCGAAATCCTGCAAATTCCAAGCCAAATTAAGATTAGGGAAAATCCCAATTTCATGACCGCCAACTCCCTTGAAAGACTTTGCTTCTAAAGACTTATGATATACAGAAAACTGGCGCAATCTTTCTTTGAAGCCTCATCCCTGTTAATCTCTCAGCAAATAATCAAGCCGGGGGTTATCCCCGGCTGATTTCCTCATCTATAATATTCTTCTTCTTTCTCAAAGAAACTTCATCTCTTCAAAAAGAGATCTCGATTGCAGTTGTACAGCTCCTTGAAGGCTTCCTTCCTTTCGAAAATGTATTCTCTGAATTCGTTCCAGGGTTCGACAATTACATATCTCTCTTTGATTTTGTCTATAACTTCCGAGAGACTCGATTCCGAAAACGCCGACAAAGCAATCAGTCCGGCACCGCTAGCAGAATCGTATTCCTGCGGACAAACCAAGAGCTCACGATCGAGCACGGTGGCAATCAGCCCGAGGAGAACCTCGCTCCTGGTTCCTCCTCCAGAGGCACAGATTTGGCCTGGTTCAAGTGCCGTCCTCTTTATCTCATCGCTTATCATGCTGATGTCAATTGCTATGGATTCAAACAACGCAGAGAGAATATTCTCCCTGTCCGTTTCCATAGAAAGGCCGAAGAAGATACCCTTTGCCCCTGGATCGTTGAAGGGTGTCCGGGCTCCCCCAAAGAAGGGCAGAAGAATGAGATTTGAAGGTCTATACTTCTTAACGTCGAAATCCCTCAAAAGAACCTCTTTTTCCGATCCCTTGAGACCAAACAATCGCTCAACTATCCAGTCTGTCAGGAGGCCCCCACAGCTCGTTGCACCTCCTATGGTAAAGGAACCGGGAGTTGCACCGGTTTCAACAAATAGATCTGGAGACCATACCGGTTTCTCCAGAGACTGGATGAATATCGATGTTCCTCCAAGAGAAACCGAAACGCTACCGGGCTCAATGCAGGCATTTGTAATTGCATCCGCGCAAGCATCACCAGTTCCCGTAAATATCGTTATTCCCTCTCTCAGTCCTGTTTCCAGCGAGGCGCTACGAGTTAAATTACCAATTGGCTCCAGTGCCCATCTTATTTCCGGGAAGAGACTCGTCGCTAGATCGAAACGATCAAAAGGCTCTTTGAAGAGCTCAAGGCTATTTAGATCGATCAGATTCCCGGCCGAAGCTGAGAAATAATCCATTACGAATGACTGTGTAAGCTTAAATCCAATGTAGCCGTTCGCAGTAAGGATTCGCGAAGTACTCTTGAAAACGGCAGACTGGTTCTCTCTTAACCAGAGAAGCTTAGGGAGAATTGACTGACTGGAGTAATTCGTATAGATAGATCTGTTTCTTTCGCGGTTGAAGGATTCATTGAGAAGTCCTACCTCTTTCGAAGCACGCTGGTCTATTCCGTACATGAGAGACTTTCTCAATGGAATTCCCTCATCTGAAACGGGAAGCACACATGGACACATTGAACTCAGTCCGATCGCTTCTATTCTCGAAAGCGAAATCTCTTTGCCAACAATCGAAGTCAATTTCTTGAAGTCTTCCCACCAGTTATTAGCATCCTGTTCGGGAAAACCATCTATCGAGAACTCTTGAGGATGGTTCACCTTGGCATTTGAGATAACATGACCTTCAGCATCTAAAATAGAAACCTTGCTCGAAGTCGTTCCAATATCATATCCTGCGAAAAGCACACTTGAATTCATCTTTAATAACCGCTCCTTGAAAGTCTTCCAATGATGATAACGTTGGAAGACATTAATTAGGCAAGGGAGTCTGCTCAGACAGTTCGCTACTTACGAATGAGAATATCACCATGTTTAATAATGTCGCGGCAGACTCCCTTTACTACTTTTACCTACACGTTGTGAAAACCCTTACTTGATGTACTCCTGAGCGTTCGCTGAGATAATCAGCGGGGCGTCCATGTATATTACCCTGACGGTGCCGATAACTTCCTCGGGACTCTTTCCTTCTACAACTATTTTGTTGATAAGATCGGCCGCTATTAGCGCCGAGTCTCCAAACGGCTGAAGAATCGTGGCGACAACGGCAGTGTTGTTCGCAGCTATCATCTCTATGTTTCTATCGCTCCCATCAATACCTACAACAAACATATCGTCCTGGCTGTAACCCGCTGCCCTGATCGCTAGAGATACTGCATATGCAGGATCATCCCACGCGCACCATACTGCATCGATTTTGTCTCCGTATTTGAGCAGATAAGACTCCATGGTTCTCTGGGCGTCTTCGACGAAACCTGCAGGGGGAAGATGGTGGACTTCCAGTACATTTATGTTTGGCTCTTCCGAAAGGACCATATCGATTGCTTTTCCTCTGAAACGAGTCCCGTAGAACTGATCAAATTTAAATACAATTATGTTCCCTTTGTGATTTAGTCTGTCCACAAGATATGTGGCGATCTTAGCACCCATTTCCCAGTTGTTTGTTAGAATGTCGGCAGTCAGAAGATCACTGTACTCGGAATCGATTCCAATAACTGGAATCCCCGCTTCCTTTGCGGCAGTCAACGATGATGTCAGTGAACTTGCTTGACCCATTGCAATCACAATTAGATCGACTTTCTTAGAAACATAGTTCTCAACTAGATTGTTCATTGTTTCCCATGATCCGGCAGAATTTGAAACATAGATCGTCCAGCCATTATCTTTGGAGATCGCCTCAAGGTTCTCGGCGATCGTTGCCTGGGTTACCGCAGAAAGATTGGCCGCAACGAATCCGATTTCCACACTTACACCAATTGAAACAGCAAGAACAATTGCGAGAATTAAAACTGCCTTTTTCATACTTGCAACACCTCCAGATGATTGCCTAGAAGCTCTCAGCGTTCTTGAACGATGTCAATGCAACCGCTAGAATTATGATTGCTCCTTTGGCGATGTATTGAAAGAAATATGACACTCCCATAATTACGAGACCGTTGTTTATCACTCCAATTATCAGAGCGCCGACGAATGTTCCCAAAACGTTGGGTCTGCCCACTTTTATGGCGGTCATCCCCAAAAATGAAGCTGCAATTGCGTCCATCAAGTACGCATCTCCAGCCGTAGGTTGCCCCGACCCCAGTCTCGAAGCAAGGATGCATCCGGTGAAGGCCGCGAGAGCTCCCGAGATTATCATTCCCACGACACGCAGCAGCCTGACATTGATTCCCGAGAGGAATGAAGCCTTCACACTTCCCCCTATTGAATACATCCATTTACCCATCTTGGTCTTCTCCATAACGAAGGCGAAAACGAGAACGACCGCAGCCATTATGAAAACCTGAATAGGAATTCCTATCACTCTGCCTTGTGCTATCATCAGAAATGAATCGGGGAAGATCCCGTATACTTCCTGACCTCTCGTGAACATGAAGTTTATGCCCGTCGCGATGGTTCCAAGAGCAAGAGTTGCTATGAATGCGGATATCTTCAAGGTGGTTATCAAGATGCCGGCGACCACACCAAAGAGCGCCCCCATACCAACTGTTATAACTATTGAACCAACAACTCCAAACCCGCTGAGAATAAGAGAAGTCGCTATCACACCTGCGAGACTCGCAACTGAGGCAATAGACATGTCGAAATCCCCTGGAATCATACACACGGTCATTCCCGTTGCTATTATGGTCAACATTGAAATATGAGAAAGTATGTTTATTAGGTTTCTAGAAGTAAGAAAGGTATCAGTCATAACCGAGAAAAAGACGACAATCCCGATCAGGGCCAGTATCGTTCCGTACTTCTGGAAAAGTTGTCCAGCTTTATTCACAATTCCCACTCCCCGTTGAAACTGTATCGCTCAGTGCATTCTCGAGAATTACGCTCTGATCGAACTCTTCGCGTTCAAATTCGGCAGTGATTTTCCCAAGTCGCATTACGTATATTCTGTCTGCAACACCAATAAGTTCCCTGATATCCGAAGAAACAAATATCACTCCGCAACCTTTACTGGCTATGTCCTGCATGATTTTGTAGAACTCCGTCTTCGCCCCCACATCGATTCCCTGTGTAGGTTCATCGAAAATAAAGACTCTAGACTTTGGTCCCATTAGCCACTTCCCAAGCACGACTTTCTGCTGATTTCCACCGCTCAAATTGGATACGATAGTCTTCAGTGAAGGAGTCTTTATCTCCAGATCTTTGGAGAGCTTTTTTGCCTTTGAATTGGCTATCTTTGAGTAGATGACGCCAAACTTCGTAAGGGTTCCCAAAAAAGGAATGGAGAGATTGTCGACAACCGACATGTCCTGCACCAGTCCCTCTCTCCTGCGATCCTCTGGGCAAAGATAGATTCCGGTCTTCATTGCCCTTGATGGATTCGAAATCTTTGCAGGTTGGTTCTCAATGAGTATCTCTCCGCCGTCGATTTCACCGGCTCCAAATATCGATTTCATAAGTTCTGTCCGACCCGAGCCGACCATTCCGAAGAACCCTACTATTTCTCCCTTTTTCACTTCAAAAGAAATATCCTTCAAGCCCAGTTTCACTGAATTGAGATTGGATACTCTAAGAACTTTCTCTTCTGCTTTGTACTCCTGTTTTGGGTATTGATCAGTTAAATCCCTGTGCGTCATCAACTTGATCAGGCTTCTTGTAGAAAGTTCCGAAGAAGCATAAGTCCCTTCGTAGTGGCCGTTTCTGAGAACAGTGATTCGATCGCATAGATTAAATACTTCGTCGAGATGATGAGAAACGAAGATCACGCTGATACCGACCTTTTTGAGATTCCTGAGAATCTTGAAAAGGTTGTCCGTATCACTCTGAGTTATGGAGGCAGTCGGCTCATCAAGCACCAGCACCTTTGAATTCATGCTAAGGGCCCTGAGAATCTCTACCATCTTCTGCTTGGCTACACTGAGAGTTCCGACTGGGACGCGAAGGGGAACTTCAATTCCGAATTCTTCACATAGTTCTTTAGTGTCGGATCTTGTCTTCTTCCCCTTAAGCACAGATAGCTTGGACGGCTCCCGCCCAAGCCAGATGTTCTCCTCCGAAGTGAAGTAAGGATCAAGAACTGTATCCTGATAGACAACTCCAATTCCCCTCCTCAAGGCGTCGGATGGGCTGCTCAATCGCACAGGTTCTCCAAAAATTCTCATTTCTCCGGAACTCTGCTGAAAGACACCCGCTAGTACGTTAATGAGGGTAGACTTCCCTGCCCCGTTTTCACCAACAAGTCCATGAATCTCGCCTTCTTCGAGAGCAAAGTCAATATTGTCAAGAGCGACGACCCCGGGGAATTCCTTCCTGATCGAGATCATCTCAACAATCTTCATTACTTTCTCCCGAAATGCTTTGAGTGAGCTTCTTCCGCATTGACCCCTTCATTTACAACTTCCTTCAGTGCCAACAGCATTTCAACGGGTTTTTCATGCTGCCAGACATTTCTCCCCATGTCAACCCCAAGAGCCCCAGCCTTTACCGCATTTTCGGCGATCTTCAGGACGTCTAGAACTGAATCCATCTTCGGACCTCCTGCAATAACTATCGGAACTCCTGCGCTCGCTTCCACTACCTTCTCGAAATTCTCATCACAGTAGTAGGTCTTGATGATGTCTGCGCCCATTTCTGCCGCTACTCTTACGGCCAACGCAAGGTATCTGGGATCTGTCTTCCTTTCTCTATCCTTGCCAATCGCTGTTACAGCTAGAACCGGAAGCCCGTAGGTCTCACATTCATCACAAAGAAGCGAAAGCTCCCTAATTGTCGAGTGTTCATTCGGAGTTCCAACATAGATGGAAGTAGCAACGGCGTCTGCCGAAAGTCTTAGAGCTTCCGTCACGGTGGTGGTAATGCTTTCCCTAGTAAGATCTTCACCTACAATGGTTGCCGCACCACTTATCCTGAGAACTATTCCTACATGTCCATCGGGAACGTAGCAATTCTGCAGGATTCCCTTATTAAGCATGATGGAATCAGTATATGGCGTTAGTTTTTTCAGAACTTCGCCCGGTCTCTCAATACCCTGCATTGGGCCAAGGGCCATTCCGTGATCTAGCGCTAACATGATCGATTTTCCAGACTTGTTGAAAATCCTAGATAGTCTGTTTTTCTTGCCAAACAACTCACTCACCAACCTTTATTCCGACTTTTATTGATCTGCCTTCGACAGCATCATTGAAGGCTTCCTCAAAATCCGAGAACTCGTAGATTCTATTTGTGAAAGGTGTTAGAAGGAGCTGACCGCTATTCATTAGCGAAGTTGCGGCCGCGAAGTCTTTTGGCGCGAAGCCCGTGGTTCCAGTCATTCTAATTCCGTTGTAATGTATTATGTTGGGATCGAAAGATGCCTTTATCCCTTTTGGATAGCCGCCGAACAAAACGATATTGCCGAACAGCTTGACCATCGGTAGGTATCTATCTATCAGTTCTGGAATTGGTGCTGTAAGAACAATTGAGTTGAACTTACCCGAAGCTTCAAGGGAGGTGGAAAAACCCATCTCTTCCGCGAACTTCAGTCTGTCTTCTCTTGTATCGACTATCTTTACGATCTGACCGTAGATGTCTCTCAGAGCCGTTGCATTTAGCATTCCCATGATACCTGCACCTACGACTAGAACAGATTCCCCCGGCTGAAGCTTCATGTTTCTGCACGAAGTCAACGCGCAGGCCATCGGTTCGGCGAGAGCAGCTTCCTTAATTTGCGATTCAGATACTTTCCAAACACCTTTCCTCGCATAACTCATGTCTACGGAAAGATATTCAGTCATAGCGCCGTTACTTGGAAAACTCCTATTTCTACAACCCTCGGGATTCCCGCCAATGCACTGTTCACATTCCCCACAGTTTACGAAAGGAGCCACCGCAACACATTCTCCGACTTCGAAACCCTCCACCTTCGATCCAACTTCCACAATCCTTCCCGAGCATTCGTGACCGAGAATAGTAGGAGGTTTTATCATAGGATGGCCCTGTTTGAAGGTCTTTATATCAGTAGAACAAATGAATGAATACATAATCTTCACAAGGATTCCGTCTTCCCCGATCTTTGGCTTCTCGACGTCTCTGATTGAGAGCTTTCCAATTCCTTCGTACATCACTGCTTTCATACACAAACCTCCTGTTAGGCAACCAGTCTCTGGGCAGTCCTGATGTCAGTAAATAATGTAGTTATATATCCCCTGGAGAGAGCAGCGCGGATTCCGTCGGCTTTATGCTCTCCAGCGCTTAAACATATCTTTTCAGGCACTTTCAGCAATTCGTAGAAGGGTATACCCAGTAAGATATCTTCGATATTTCTACAGATGATATCTCCGTCCTTGTTTAGAAATCTCGAAACGATATCGCCCACCGCGTGCTTTCGAACAAGCTCGAGGATGATTTCTCCGGGAAGGTTTGAATCCAGTACCGCAGACATACCGGCGGGGGCACCCAAACCAAAGATCACGGCTTCAAGATGAGCCCATTCATTCACGACATTCTGAACTGACCCCACTTGAGTCATCATATTAAGCTGTTCGGCATTGTTGACGATTGCCGGAGCGGAAAGAAATACCGGTGTCGCACCCAGAGAGTTCGCCATCTTCTCAACAATATTGTTGATCTGATATGTTTTTTCCGACTGACCAAGACCTCCGAGAAGAGGAATGATCTTCGTATCGGGAAGCTGCCCCAATTTGTTAGGAAGACTCATTACTGCCTCATAAACAGTGGTTCCCCAGCCTAGGCCAACGGATTTCTTCCCTTCGATTATTTTCAAGATGTTGTTTTGAAAGGATAGTGAAATTCTCTGTTTGATTTCCTTTTCTGTTCCTTCTACAGATGCAACGATATGTGCTTCTCTAATTGAGAATTTTCTGCAGAGCTCTTCCTCGAGTGCGCTAAGGTCAAATGAGTCCGGTTCTACGAGTTCGATCTTTACCATTCCAAGTTTCCTGGCACTTGTAAGCAGTCTAGAGACCTTTGACCGAGAAATCCCAAGTTCCGAGGCGATTTGCTCCTGGTTCATCTCATTAACATAGTACATTTCTGCGGCTCTGTAAGCGAGACTAACTTCATCTGTCTTCATCTCCTTACCTCCGTTTGAATACCTCTCTTGCTCTCTTGACGAAGCTGGGCCTATCCGTATCCAAATAAAGGTTTCTTCCAATGGCTGCACCTGCAGCTCCCGCGGCCGCTGCTTCCTCAAGAGAGGCGAAAAAGTCCTTGGTCTTTTCACCACCGGCTATGATTACTGGAACGGGACAGGATTTGATTACATACTCATAATCATCCGTGATGTTTGTTTTCACTATATTCGCACCAAGTTCGGCTCCTATTCTTGAGATATCTGCAATCACTTTCTTGGAGAAATACTCCTCTTTCCTGTATGGCAGCATCTCTGCAATCACAGGAATTCCATATCTTCGATACTCCCAAATCGCTTTGCTAAGACCGTGCAATGCCTCGGAATCACATTTCTGGCCTACAATTCCCATGACAATTACTCCGTCTGCTCCCATTCGAAGCGCCTCCTCGGGTTCCAGAAAATACTTTGTATTTTCAATATCGCCGGAAAGCGCCGAACCGGCATGAGTAACTCTCACTATAAGAGACTTACGACAGTCGAATTCATCAACGAGAGAGGCTATCCCGGGATTGAGAATGATACCGTCCACATCCAGCTTCTCAACCTCCCGAACATAACTTTCTATGTCTTCCAGCCCTTCAGGCACACCTGCAAATTGCCCGTGATCAGCCGCTGCAAGAATGAACGATTCGCCACATAGCAATCTATTCAGTCTTCTCTTCAGTCCGTTCACCAAAACTCCTCCACTTCTTTGCACAAACGTGCATCACGTTTTCTCACTTCAAACAATGCTATCACTTTTGCATTATAAAAGTCAACTCAGCAATTCAAAGATAGGAAATGCTCCGCAGAAGGCGAGACGATTAATAACGAACTGGTTTAGGTGACGCCCGAAACGGTATTCTCTTCTCTCAAGGCAGCGGACGCGTATGGAAGTACCGCTTGCAGGAATAGGGACAAGTTTACACCTCATTAAGCCAAAGTCGCCGGGCCCATAAATCAGCCCGGTTTCAGCTATGAAATAGTAGAATTGACGTTGGAAATTGATGTGGTGGAGAGATGAAAATGGATTACAGAATGCGGAGATATGAGAATGAAGAGGATTATTGGAAGCTGAGAGAGTTCCTTAGGAAAGTTTTTAGGGCCAACGGACTGCGCGAGTACTCCTGGCATGTTGCTAGACTCGACTACTGGCGTTGGCATGTGATGGAGAACTGTTTGAAAGTCTATTCACTGAATGAGCATATAATATTTTGGGAAGACGGCAATAAGAAGATTGTAGCGGCCGTCAACTGTGAGGGGTTCGGCGAGGTCCATTCTCAGGTGCATCCGTCTTTTGACTGCGAAGAGCTGGAAGAAGAGATGCTTGAAGTCTCGGAGAAGCATCTTTTTAGTGAGAAAGACGGAGTTAAGAGACTCTTGGTGTTCGCCGATTCTCAGGACAGAAGAAGGATAGAGATTTTGAAGAGAAGAGGTTATTCGCAAGTAGCTTGGCCAGAACATCAGCATCGACGAGACTTGAAAGGTCAACTTGCAGAAGTCTCGATCTCTAAAGGTTTCGAGATACGCTCTCTTGGAAATCCAGAAGAACTACCTTCCAGAAGCTGGGCCTCCTGGAGGGCCTTTCATCCTTCCGAGCCGGACGAAGAGTACGAGGGCTGGGAATGGTATCTCAATATCCAGAAACAACCCCTGTACAGGAGAGATTTAGATATTGTCGCAGTTGCTCCCGGTGGCGAGATAGCCGGCTTCTGCACAATATGGTATGATGACGTCACCAGAACCGGATATTATGAGCCGGTTGGGGTTGTACCGGAGTACCACAGGAGAGGTCTGGGAAAGGCAATGTTAACTGAAGGACTCCTCAGGTTAAAGAGAATGGGTGCGGTGAGAGCATTTGTTGGCGGATATTCAGAGGCAGCAAATGCACTTTATGACTCGGCAGTCTCGACGATCTGCGACTTAAACGTACCCTGGTTGAAAGTGTTATAAGACTTCACCACTGCAATACTCTTTATTTCCTGCCAATATTCTAGAGGACTCTAAAACAGGTAATGTACTTCTTTGCCTACAATCAAGTCTGGATGTATAATAATAATCCAAAACGGTTGCTGCATTAACTCACATAGTAGAAAGCAGCCAGTATAGTGAAGGAGGAGAGGTTAGATGCCTGAAAGAAGAAAGGTTCTGTCGCTTGTTCTGCTTATTCTGGTAGCTTTTTCGAGTGCGCTGTTTTCCGCTGCTGGCAAGTCTGTCCATAGCCTTGTCATAATGGGTACAACAGACATGCATCAATACATAATGCCCTATGACTACATGGGGGACAAGCCGAATGAAAGTATAGGTCTTGCAAAGGTTTTCACGCTAATTGAAAAGTTTAGGAGTGACAATCCGAACACTCTGCTCTTCGACACAGGTGACTTCATTCAGGGAAGCCTTGTCGGAGATTACGAGGCCGATGTGAATCCTCTTAAGGGATTCGACTTCCAGACCATCGTTCGCGCCTACAACTACATAGGATATGACGCAGTCTCTGTCGGAAATCACGATGTTACTGACTTTGGCCTGGAATTTTTTGAACGAGCGAAAAGCAATTCGGTTTTTCCCTGGGTGTCATCAAACATAAGGCTTGCAGATGATCCCAAGGGATTCTTGACCGACCCATACGTAATTCTCGACCGAGAAGTTGACGGAATCCCGATCAAGATCGGTGTGATCGGGTTCACGCCGCCACAGATTATGAGCTGGGGAAGACGTCATCTTGAAGGCAACGTCTTCACACAGGCCATTGTCGAACAAGCAGAAAAGTACATTCCTATCCTCAGAGATCAGGCAGATCTCGTAATTGCAGTTGCCCACACGGGAATCTCCACAGATGAAATAACCAGTTATGACGCTCAGGAGAACGCCGCCTATTATCTCGCTCAGATCGAAGGTATTGACGCAATGATTCTTGGTCACCAACATTCTCATTTTCCGGGTGATTTCGCAGACATCGAGAGCATCGATAACGACAAAGGCCTAATCTTCGGTGTTCCTACTGTACTTCCGGGTTCTTGGGGTTCACACTTAGGTGTAATAAGTCTCGACCTCGCCTATGACTGGAATACGGGAGAGTGGGAAGTGTTAGATGGTTCGGCAGCTCTTGTTCCAGTAGACGCCGATGTCGAAACCCATCCGCTTCTGGCTGAACTCGTTTGGCCGAAGCACGAAGCGACGATTGAGTATGTAAGAACTCCCATCGGCTGGACCGATACAGAGATAACGTCTTACTTCTCAAGAATAATGGACAATCCTGTCACTCAGATCATAAACGAAGCTCAAATGTGGTGGGCGGAGCGTGAATTTGCCGGTTCCGAATATGAATGGCTCCCAATTCTCAGCGCCGCTGCTCCATTCATTGCCGGCAGACAGGGACCATCGTATTTTACGCACGTACAGGGCGATATTTCTATCGGATCGATCACTGATATCTACATATATCCAAATACCGTCTATGTTGCAAAGCTAAACGGTGAGCAGATAAAAGACTGGCTAGAGGCGGCCGCAAGCAACTTCAATCAGATTGATCCGTTGTCTACAGAGCCGCAGCATATAGTCAACTACGATTTTAGGGAATACAACTTTGACGTAATCGAGGGAATTGATTATGTTTACGACATAACCAGACCTGCTGGCCAGCGCCTGATTTCTGCGACCTTTGAAGGCAATCCGCTTGATGAATCAATGGAATTCTTGGTAGTGACAAACAACTACAGAGGGAGCGGAGGAGGAAATTTCCCACATGTGGCAGACAACGTAATTCTAGCGACAACCGAGATAAATCGTGAAGCCATAATCAAGTACATACAGTATATAGGTGAAGTTGATCCAGTTCCAACAAACAACTGGAAAATCCTGCCGATTGACACGACCGGGCCGCTTCTCTACCGTTCTTCTCCCGAAGGCGTAGGATACATCGAGAGGAATGCAATCCGAGGAATAGATTTCCTTGAAGTTGATGAGGCAGGATGGGGAGTCTACAAAGTAGATCTGGTAGAACTCGCTGAATACATTGAAGAAGCAGCGCTGCAGGAAGTCAATTAGCTTGCTTTCTGAATGAAGGGCCCCGAAAGGGGCCCTTCTTATTGTATTACCGCTGCATTTGGTTTGGAATTATTCGCAGTCGGGCGGTTCTAGGTTTCTGCTAGAGAGATGCTTACCAACTCCGAAAGAAAGTAGTTCTTGTCCTGCTCGTCGGTAATGAGATCGGCCGCTTCTCTTGCTAGTTTAATAAACTCATCCGTAGCGTCGCGTTTCCCTGCGATCATGTAGGCTCTTGCAACGGCTTCATACCCAAAGGCAAGATCGAAACCGCTTATCGCGTTGTCGGTGCAATATTTCAGCGATAGCTCTCCGTGATACAATGCCGACTCGGCCATGTTGAGCAAAGAGTAAACTCTGGACACCTGCCACTCACCCCTTGCAAATTCGATCGGGGTACCCACTACTCCCCAGTGGAAGCGAGACGCATGAGAGGCATGTATCATAAGAAGGTCATCTTCTGCGGTTCTTTCTTTCTTATCTATTAGGTCCCATGTGAGGTTGAAGTTTTCTATCGCTTGCTTTTTGTGCCATTCCTGCTCCGTAAGCTTTTCAGAATCCATAGATAACCATCCTTTCCGGGGTAGTTTTGCCTTCCTCCCGCGTGCCAATTCTATCACTGGAAAAAAGGTTAGCAATGAGCCGCAGCAACTCACGAAGAATTAAGAGTACCTAAAGAAGCTGTATTTTTATCGATACCCATTCGGCGAATCTGAACCATTATTGTGCAAGAGAAATATCCCAAGGGTGATTCGCATTGCTCCAATATTGAACAACGCGGTATACTTAATCCCGTTCTGTACTCAATCCCCCAAAAAATCGATTCATGAGAAATATAGCTCTATTCAGAGCTAATCAAAGCGATTTCAAACTGATCCAGTAGACTATTTTTCAAGCATTGCATCACGATCCACCCATTGAGAATAACAGTTCAAGAGCATCTACGATTCTTTCCGCCTTATAAACAACTATCAGTTGTACTCCGGTTTCCTCCGAGAGCGCGGAGAAATACTCACTCGGCCCTTCCGGCGATACCAGGATTATGTAGTCGGCTTTGGGCATAAGCAAGTCGAATGACTGCCTCGGATCGTTGTCTGGAGAAGTGAAGCCTCCTTCAATGTGAATGGCTACAACAGGAACTCCTCGCTTCTTGGCAATTGATATTAGGTCCTCAATTCTGGAAATCTCCTGCCCTACATCGATTTCCTCAACACCGCATACGGTATATAGATCTCCCTCGACCATGGCACCAGGGGCAATAATGAGAGTTCCGGGCGCATTTTCCGAATCGAGTCTCTCGGTAAAGTCTTCGGGTTTCAACTGAAGAATGTTTTCGTAATCAATTCCGTGCATTTCACAGACTATAGCGAGAACATCTGATGCTGCACCGTCGCCTATCGCCGTTGCAATAATCGGGGGCTTTGCAATGGGTTCAAGATTCGCTGCAGAAAGTGGCGATATAAGAAACGCAACAAGTATGGCTGTAAATAGCATCGATATTTTTGGTTTCATGGATTCCCCTCCAAAGATTTAAGAGTTCTGACCAGATGAATCTTAAAAACTCTTGCTTCCAATATCTACAACAGGATTCTTAATATGACTAATTTTATCAAATTTAATCATTCTTTGCATGAGCCCCCCTTCTTTCTGGGTCTCCGCAATGTTCGTCTTCTCCAAAGATTCTCTGCACATTTATTCTAGAGAGTTTCTTAGTCTTCTCTAAGAAAAACGGAAAATTATATAATGGAAACAAGTTTTGTCGGATTTATTTGACGATGTTGGGAGGTCTATATGATATGAAGAGTTTGATAGCATTATTGGCATTAGTCTTACTTGCGACGGCACCAGTCTCTGCTCTTGAGAAGAGCTCGGATTACTACACCACACAGAACGAAACAAAGTCTAAAATGGAATTCACAGTTACATTCGATGAGGCCAAAAACACAATCCGGATGTACTATCCTCAAATTAATGCGGATGAGCTGTTTTATGAGTTCATTGAAGAAAGAGACATTCAAAGAAGGATCGTGGATGGCTCCGAGATGTTCTTCACGGGCTTCGAAAGCAATCTCTTCTACAGAGATCTCGATCTGGTGGAGCAGAATCCAGAATGGGCAGATCACTTCACAGAAGCCGTAAGATTCGTTCTTTCAGAATATGGACGGGAGAGACAGGCAGGCTTTGCGGAGTTCAAGCAACCATGGAGCGCTTTCTTCGATCCTCGGGAGTTTCTGGTCGAATACTCGATCGAGGTTCCCAGGTTAGATCTTCCAGATGAAGGCGATCTAAAGATCTGGCTTCCCCTTCCGCTGAACAGGTTAGGGCAGGATATGATAGAGATAATAGACATAGTCCCGGCCGAAAGCGTTGTTGGCTTTCCCAGAATCGATGGGGAGATTGCTTATATGCTTCTTTCTTTTGAGCTTGTCTCTCTAGAGGAAGATCTAAACATAAAGGTGTTATTTTCTTTCAGGCATTTCAGGCAGGAATTCGACATCGATCCTTCGCAAATCGGAGACTATGACTGGGAAAGCCCTCTATACATAGAAAATACCCTATCTACCGAATCCATATACTACAATGAAGAGATGAAAGATCTTGCCGGAAGGATCATCGGAGAAGAGAAAAACGCTTATCTTCAGGCCAGACTCCTTTACGATTATGTAGTCGAGAACATTTTCTACAGTCTAATTGCCCACGCCTCTCTAGAGGCTGAAGGTATTCCCGAAAGCCTCTTTGCTATGGAACACGGATATGGAGATTGCGGAATGCAGTCTATGTTCTTTGCAGCTTTATGCAGGTCTATTGGAATACCGGCGAGAACACCCGGGGGTTTTCAGCTCTTTTCCGGACAGCTCGGCACTCACTTCTGGGCTGAGTTCTATCTCCCGAATTACGGCTGGATTCCAGTAGATACGTCAGTCGGACAGGGTGTAATGTACTCTGTCGGAGTAACTGAGGAAGAAAGCAGAATCTATAAGGATTTCTACTTCGGGAACCTCGATCCACTGAGAATGGTAGTTCAAAATTCAGTCGACATGATGCCAGAAGAAAGGCCGAAGGACATTCAGCCTCTGGAGAAGGTAATGCAGTTCCCGTTTGTGGAGAGCGAATTCGGAAACGAAAACCTTGAACTTAGCGATCTGATAACCGACAGTTTCACGATCAGGGCTCTACCGCTGAGATAAAACCTCCAACGCCTTGAAATGGTATTCTGATATTATGGACCTAGACTAGATAAAAGTCTAATGCCCGTTGGACATAAGGAAAGAGGTGGAGATTGTGAAAAAGGGAGTTTTTCTCTCTGTTATCGGAGCGGCAATGATTATAGCTGGTTTGTTCCTGCCGATAGTACGTTTCCCTGGAGGAGGCGAAGCAACCTTTTTCAACGGCGGAGATCTATATGGCGCACTAACACTGGCAATTGCTATCTTTGCAGGTATCATGGGAATCGTGAAAGTGAGATCGATGGTCTTTCTTTCCGGCCTTGCTTCGATTGGCATTGTAGTAGCGAGGCTGATTACAGTGATTAAGGACCTTCCCGATGAGAACTCCTTGAGAACTCAATTCAAAGAGCTTATCCAGAGCAATGTTCCCGGTAGCTCTGGGGAGGAAATAGCAAATATAATAGGCGGACCGCAACTTCACTGGCTTGGGTGGACAATCCTATTTGCAGGAGGAGTTGTGGTTCTTTTCGCCGCCTTTGTCTCTTCAAAAGAGTGAAAGGCAAATCTCCTGCCGGATTGGGAGTTTTAGAGTGCAATAATATGACCCTCACAACATAAGTGAAAGTTTGTTGCGAGCTGACCATCAAAGCGTTCTAGAAACAAGGGCAAACGAAGAATATTCAAGACAGGCATTTCTATTTGACGATATTTGCTTGTACAACACTGAGCATTTCGATTTTTAGAATCGATTGGAGGGATCCGATGATTCGAACGGACAAGTGCCCAAACTGTGGCTCACTGGACATTGGAAAGGGTTACTGGTCAGGTTATGCAGCCCTTATGCCTTTAGGAAAGCCTCTTTCGATGGGATCTAAGGTTATCGTGCGCGTTTGTAGAGAATGTGGACATATTTTCGATCTCCAAGCAGAAAAGCCAGAGAAGTTCTGATCTTTACTCTTTAGGGGCTCCATACAAGCTTTAGATTAAACTTCTATTCAAGAGGCTTAGTAAGCTTCGCGGAGATAATCCGATATCTTCGACCAAATCTCTTTCACTCTTTCGAACTGCTCGTAGTGTTTCTCGACAGACTTATGATACTTGTTAAGCTCTTTAGAAATGTTGTAGAACGAATCGGTACCAAAGTAAGATGAAATAGAAGGTAATGTTTCCCTAAGCTTGATCTTCATCTCTTCAATCTTCTCTGAATAGTTGTCGCGATCTGTTATGTAGAGAAGCAGAGGCTTGTATCTTATCCATCCAATGCATGATCTGTAGAAACGCCTTACTATCTCTCTCGAATCGGCTCTTATTGGTCTGAGACTGGTTGGAAGAACACCCATTAAAATGTGGTTGTACGTTGAGAAAGCGTTATGAAAGGCGTAACTTGGCACTTTCAGAACCCTCCTATCACTGAGGCAGGTGCTCAAGAAAGTATCTTCACCACGTGCTCCAGGGGGATTATAGAAGGGAAATAGCCTGCTTGGATCCTTCATATTCAAACAGAGGTTCGATCCCGAGATAAACTTCGCATGATTTATCTCTTCAACTTCAAAGACTTCATTGCTGTTCAGCATCTCCGGATCGGCATAGGATACCCCTCCGGCTTGAATAAGCTTCCTAAGAGTATCCCATTTGACTATGTCGTTGCTAATCGCCTCAATGAAGAGTCTGAAAGTCTCTTCGGGTAGTGCCGGCGAAAACTCTATGAATGGGATCGGTGAAATGTATCCGCAGTGATAACCGTAGGTGATATCGGCCTGATCAATGCTATTCAAATGCGTTTTCAAGACATGCTGGCCCATCCACGAAACAGAACCCATGTCGTTCGTAACGGCAACTGGATACTCGTCATCATCAAGATAGAGAAGGCAATCAATGTGATTCTTCAGAGCACTGTAAAGAACAATGTTCCTCTGGGAAGCGTATCCTTTTCCAAAAACCAACGAAGCTTCTTCCGAGTCAACAATTCCACGCTTGATTAGCAATCTCTTCTCTTCTTCAACTTCCTTATGACCTATGAAATGTTTGGAGAAGAGAAATTCGTCCACGCTTGAACTGATCTTGGTGTAATTTGCTTTCTTTGTATTCTTGTAGTTCAGATCATACGCAACAAATAGATTCAAAGTCAGCTCTTTGCTGTCAACCAGTTCGGATTCTTTCCAGTTGTAGACGTAGCTGCGCAAAACTCTCTGAAAATGCCTGCGCCCGGTCGCAAAACCTATTCCAACCTCTATTCTGCCGTCATTCAAACAAGTCTCTCCCTCTAGAAAGTAGACAACTACCTCACATCGATAATCATCCTAGTTCGATTAATTTTAGCATGAGCATTACTTCCGAAGAGATGCTAACAAAGTGAGGAAGCCTGAAGAATACACATTGAAACCCAGACAAAATTCATCCCAAAGAGTTTGCCCAGACCATTTCGAATTGCTCACAGACTAACATCACAGCTCCCCTTACAGCTAGAGAAGAATTATCTCCTGTGACACCCAGGAGAACAGTATTTGCAGCCGTAAACGTTCGGATAGATATCACTTGCCTTCCTAATCGCATCCTGACAGTTATCATAATAGCCAAGATAAGTCTTTGACTCTACTCTTGCCAGCTCAACACAATCGCCAGTGTGAACCTCGTAGTCACCCGTTGGCAAAACGGAGTCACCAACATAATAGTGCTTGTAAGACATCTTAGATTCCTCCTAGTCCTGACGAATAAGCCGAACCAATTCAGCATCAGGACGCCAATTCAAATACATCGTGGCTAATGCGAATCTCTTTCGAAACGAAGAGACTCACCTATCTGCTTTTCATATAAATTTTAACACCAATTAACATTCTATTATCATTCTCTACTGTGATGTTTTCATTCAGAACTTGTACTTCACGTAACATTAGTCTTCGCGAGTTTCAAATCCTACTATTCTTATCACTGATCAAGGTTTCTTCAAGTTAGATGTAACTCTGAACATGAAGAAACCAGTTATTACATAGAGTTTCAGTACATTGTGTTGTAGAATGATTATGAGACTCATTCTCAACAAGCAAATGTTTGTGCGACTTTCTTTCTTGATTCGTGATCTGGAATTGTTGCTGCAGCTTTATGAAATGAAAAGGCTGCAGAATTAGAGGGGTCTGCTATGGAACAGTGCGTCCTGGACATCAAAGAACTAAGCAGCAATAATTCGGGCAATATCAATCTCAAGGAGATCAATCTGGAAGTCAACTCTTCCGAAGTTCACGCACTTGTGGGGGAGTATGGCGCCGGAAAGGAACTTGTCGTCAGCATCCTCACTGGAGCTGAGAAGAAGATTTCCGGGAGAGTATTTTTTGATGGAATAGATGTTACGGGCAAAATGAAGGTTGGAGGTTCGACAGATGTTCTGTTCCTCCTTGAAGAACCGATGGTCGCAGAGGGTTTGACCGTGGCGGAGAACATGTACGTGTTGAGGAGTCATAGCAATGTGATCAAACTGATCAACCATTCAAAGATAAATCGTGCTGTGAAAGAGCTCATTGCAAGATTCGACCTCGGCATTTCAGAGAAGACTCACGTGTATAAGCTTTCTACCGAGGAGAAGAAGCTTATAGAGCTTCTGAGACTGTGTATTTACGAGCCACGGCTAGTGGTTCTGTATGAACCCACTGCTAATCTTGGCTCCAAGTCTCAGGACCTTCTTCTTAGAATACTGAATGAACTTAAGGGGAAGGGGACTGGAATACTTTACGTTACAAATAAGTGGGACGAGGCACTGAAGTACTCAGACAGAATCAGCGTTCTGTCGGAGGGAGTGCTTTGCGGAACTCTAAGCTCAGAAGAGGCAAAAGACAAGCCGGAGAAGCTTTTGAAACTTATACTTGGCTGGAAGAAATCAGATTCAACGAAACGCGAGGCCGAGGAAATAGAAACCGAAGATATAATTGATGCAGTTTTGAGGGCGGCCGAGTACCTTACTTCGAACTATGAAATCAACGATGTCTTGAAAATGCTTGAAAATTATACCTGCAAGATAATGGAATCTGATTCGTGTTATGTGTACCTGGTTGACGAAAAGACCAGGACAATCATGGATACAATAAAACATAAGGAAACCGAGTCAATAGAAGCCGTTCTCAACGATGAAGTTGTTATGCGAATAATGGACAACAAGAAGCTATTTGTTTCCAATTTTGACGATGTTCTCTTCGAAAAGCTCTTCAAGAGCATTCGAAATACCGAGACAATCGTTTGCGACCCAGTCTCCGTTAGATCTCACCACACCGCTTTGTTTCAGGTGGGCTATCGTAAATACTATGAACCAAATGAAAAGCAGAAGAAGATATTTCATACGCTCTCGAGGCAAGTCGCTCTTGCAATAGATAATACGAGACTTATGGGAAGCTCGGTGCTGCTTCAGGAAAGTCACCACAGGATAAAGAACAACCTTCAGACTATTGTAAGTCTCATAAATATTCAGAAAAGGAGTTTCGAAAAAAAGACAGACAACGAAGTCGAGGATCTGCTGGACAATGTCGTTTCCAGGGTGAAAAGCATAGCCGCCGTTCATGATCTCCTTTCTAACGACGAACTGGGCAGAAGTATAATAAACCTGAAGAGTCTTGTAGATACTATCGTACGTTTCAACATAGTTGACGGCACTCTCCAGGTAAGGAAAGATCTTGACGACATCTTCATACCGTACGACAAAGCTAGCGGAATCTCACTGACAATAAGCGAACTGATAAACAATTGTGTGAAACACGCTTTTAAAGATATTGATAGCGGGTTGATATCGATTTCCTGCAAGAGCTTTGACGATAATGTGGAAATAATCGTGGAGGACAACGGCGCGGGATTTCCCAACAGATCCTTTTCAGCAAAAGACGAGAAACTGGGGCTTTCGCTTGCGAGATCCATCGTCGAGAATCAGTTCGACGGTACTCTTGAGATCGCCTCGGAAAAAGGAGCAAAAGTAAAGATCTTAATTCCAAAAGAGAGCCTGTTGCTCACGAGAGGCTCATAAGAATTATTGGCGATTATGTGCTAGACCTAGCCGAAAGGGGAGTCAATTGCTATGGACAATTCTTTAAACATACTTATTGCAGAAGACGAGTACATAGTCCTGAGAGGTCTTAAGGAAACACTAATTGGCCTCGGTCATAAAGTTATAGGAGAGGTTATGGATGGAGAGACATTTGTGAAACTGGCACTTGAAACGGATCCAGACTTACTGATAGTAGATGTAAACCTACCCGCACTAAGCGGAATCGAAGCGATTGAAAGAATTGGAAAAGTGAAACTCGTACCCTCGATAATCGTTACGGGTTACAGCAGCGAAGAAACCGTTAAGCGCGCGAACTCTGCAGGGGTCTTCAACTATCTCGTAAAACCCGTTGATGAGAAGGAACTCAAGCCCGCAATTGAGATTGCTATGGGTCGATTCAAAGAGTTCATGCTTCTCAAAAAGGAGCTCCATGAGCAGGAAGAAGCTCTAGAGGCTAGAAAACTTATAGAAAGGGCTAAAGGGATTTTAATGGACCGTAACGGAATCAGAGAGTCAGAGGCAATGAAGTTGCTACAGAAGATCAGTAGAGACAGGAATTTGAAGCTCGTTGCAGTTGCAAAGGAAATCATAGAAGCCGACAACACTTTGCATTACGGAATCTAGGTTCGCAGTTCCTGCTATTCGGAATACGCGAATGATTGAGCTTTTCTATCATAATTGCTGTTAAAGACTCTTAGATCTAATAGAGCTCGCGAGATCGGATTTTGTATTGGGTGTTCTTCTGTGCATAATTGTCTCGTAGATATCTGAAAAGCGAATATAGTTGCGGCGATACTTATGGTTGGTATTGCTTAGCAAAGGAAGATAAAGGTTATGGGTGCCTGATTACTGCAGGCACCCTTTTTTGTTTTGGAAGTCTCTGAGATTCAGTTTTTGGAAAATAGATAACTGTTCACTGTGTGAGCAAAAGAATCTAAGAATGGAGGAGAGAGATTATGGCAGTAGTTGATGTAAAACTGGAAAAACTGAGTGAAGTAAGTATGAGAGATTTCAGTACCTTTGGCAGAATCATTGGTAGAGATGAAGACACGGAAGAAGGCAAGTATGAGTTGCATCCCGTGGACGCAAAAGCCGCAGTCGAAAATAGCATGATCAAGGCTTACTGGGATCTAGTTCCTTTCAAGGACAACAAAGAAGACCGATTCTCAATGGGAATGCTTTTCGTTTATCCAAAGCCAATAGGGGAAATCCTTAACTGGACAGAAGTTCATTATGAAACTCTTGAGTTCTTTTTCCCTCTGGGTGGAAAACAGTTCATATTCGTTCTTGCGCCGAAATCGAAGATCCCCGAAGCCGAAAAGACCAGAGCCTTCCTTATAGGACCGAATGAAGGAGTCCTTCTGAACAAAGGGACATGGCATTACCCGCCTTTCGCAATTGATGGTCCTACCCCCGTTTTGATGCCTCGCTTTGGAAAACTTGGAGAAATCACGGGCGACGTAACCGAGGCCTATGGAAAGAAATGGGAGACTCCCGTTGGAAACCGTTATTTCAAAGGACAACTGCACGCATTGAAGACCGATTACTACGGCGAAGGTTACGGAGGCGAATACAAGATAAGAATCATTCTTTGATTCCTTTGTTTGAAGGGAGGTTGGCACAAAGAAAAAAAGCTATTCGTGTGAATGTTTCGATCTATGAGAGTACTTCTTTTGAAGGAGGATGGTACAGGTGAAAAAGCTCAGTGTTCTGTTAATTGTTGTTATTGCTTTGTTTGGTGTTACTGCACTTTCAACGGAAACAATGGTATGCACGTATTCACAGATGGCAAACGACTTCTTCCTTACCTTTGACAAAGGCGCAAGGGAGGCTGTCGAGGCTCTTGGAAACATGTACATAGCAGCCAGCGACGACAGGAGCCCCGAAAAGTTCCTGTTCCAAATCGAGTCTTTCGCTGCCGCCGGTGTCAAGATGATATTTGGTTACTCCCCAACAATCGAATCTGTTATTCAGGCATCGAACTTCGTTAACAGAGAGAAAGTCTATTACGCAAACATTCTCGAGATAGCCGACTGGTGGACTCCGCTGGATGCAGGCCCATACTACGGTCAATTCATTGGACCTGACGCTTATGTCGATGGTTATCTTGGCGGACTAGAAATGGGCAGACTTCTCAACGGAGAAGGCGAGACCTGCATTCTCTGGGGATTCCCCGGTTCCAAAGCAGGTAACGACAGAGCAAGAGGTTACAAATCCGCTCTTATGGAGAACTTCCCGAACATCACGGTTATCGGTGAGGAATATGCAGACTTCATAAGAGACAAGGGATACTCTGTTACCAAAGACTGGATCGCAAAGTTCGGTGACAGGATAGACGGTATTTTTGGCACTGCGACAAGCATGAATGTTGGCGCGGCAATTGCCTGTGAAGAGGCCGGATTGGACCATGTTTTCCAGGTCACAACCGACGCTAACAAGTCCAACCTCGTCGATATCCAAGATGGAAGTCTCGACGTTGTCGCTGGAATCTACGGATTCTGGATGGCCGGAAGACAGGCCGTTACTGTATACGACATGAAGAACGGCTGGAAACCAACCATTCCTGAAACGATGATGTCAACTATGCAGACCTTCATTACTCCTGAAAACGTTGACTGGTACATCGAGACTTTCGGACAGGAAGGACCATACGACTACGACTGGAAGATGATGTCAAGAACGCTTCATCCAAACGACTGGGATCCACAGGGTCTTCTCGTTCCGATATACCCAGAGAGATTCACCAACTGGATTTACCTAGACAAGCCCAGGGGTTACGAAGTTCCCAAGGAATACAAGGACGCTATGGAATCCGGTCTTTACCAGGAGATCTACGAGCTTTACCTTGACAAGTTCACCGCTGCATGGGTTGTCCCTCCATTCGAGAGCTCCCCATACAACTACGTATTCGTAGCGAACAACCTGGAAGAGGGTCTCAGAGCAGATATCGTTAAGAGAATGGAAAACGATGTGCTTGTTCATGAAGTGATTGACGTTCCTTACCGCTTTGATATTCCGGGTTTTGGAGAAGGATGTAATAACTAAGCACCTTATGATTCTAAAAAAACACTTTTGAATGCTGGAGTAGACTGTTCCAGCTCACAGGGAATCAGTCTACTCTTTCTGGAAGGATGAGGAATTTGGCTCTCAAAAATCTCTTGAAAAAAGGACTTAAAACAGAGAACCTTATTGAAGTACTTCCTTACTTCTTGCTTGCTGGAATCTTTGTGTTTTTCGCAATCTCATATCCGCCGTTTGCAAGAATAAGGAACATCACAGGCATTCTGACAGTCTCGAGCGTCTTCCTTCTGGTGGCCGCCGGAGAGACTTTTCCCATACTCATGGGGAGCATAGATCTCTCTGTGGGCGCCATGCTTTCATCGTCAGCGATTGTTGCCGCTTACTTCTTTCCTCAGGGTGGATTAGGGATGATAGTTCTTGCGATAGTCGTAGGATTCCTTTCGGGACTGGTTAACGGTCTACTGGTAGTACTTCTGAAACTTCCGTCTTTCATCGTTACACTGGCGATGATGTATGTCTATGTGGGAATAGCTACTGGTCTAACAAATGGTTATAACATATCCATTAGAAACAGGGACTTTGCCTGGATTTCGACGGGACAGATGATTGAAGGCATTCCAAACGTCATTATTTGGTCTCTGATAGTATTTGCAGTTTTCGTATTCATAAGCAGGAAGACAGTAGTGGGAAGATACATTTTGGCAATAGGAAGCAACGAAGAATCCGTGAAGAAAATGGGAATCAACACCAATAAATACAGGATAATCGCGTTTATGTTTTCAGGCTTGTTGGTTGGCATTGCCTCGGTTTTGCTCTCTTCATTATCTGGGAATGGCCCCGTCCAGACTTGGAGACAAATATCTCTTCAATACTCTGATAGCCGTCGTTGTAGGTGGAACTTCTATCATGGGAGGTTCCGGTGGTTTAATGAAGACACTCATAGGGGTTCTTCTCATCAGTATGTTCGATAATGGAATGAGTCTAATTGGAAGTACATCGAATGTACAGAACATTGCAAAAGGTATACTGTTAATCGCCGCAATTTCACTCGTAATGCTTCCTCACAGAAGAGGAAGATTACTTCTTACTAAGTAGGCAGGGAGGTGGATGAAGATGGATAATCAAAACAGGAAGCTAAAGTTCTCACTTTCTAAGTTATGGACTCCCTTACTGCTTGTGGTTTTGTTCTTGATATTCGGTTTGCAGTATCCTACGTTCTTGTCCGTAAAGAACTTCAACAACTTGCTCGTACAGATGGCTATTCTGCTGATTGCATCGATGGGCATGTCCATGGTCGTTCTGATGGGAAGCATAGATGTCTCTGTCGGAGCGACGATAACGATTACCGCCGTGGCTTCTGCAATGGTCAGCTCGGCACTGGGTGGAGCATCGATTGTCGTGGGGATGCTAGTGGGGGCTCTGGTAGGTCTGATAAACGGTCTTCTGGCTACTTTCCTCAAAATTCCGACGTTTCTATCTACTATCGCTATGATGGGAATCTTAAATGGAACTGCAGTCTTAATACTTAAAGGTTCTCCTTACAACGTCCATTCAGAATCCTTTTTGGCAGTCGCAAGAGGCAGCTTTCTAGGTGGCATATCGAACTTGATCACTATACCAATCATTGTAGTGCTTATAACCATAATAATAACCAAAAAGACAGTGCTTGGCAGAATGATTTACGCTATTGGCAACAACGAGTATGTATGCCAGTATTCAGGGATCAGTGTTGTAAAGATTCAGACTTTTGTATTCATGATTCATGGTTCGCTCGTAGGGCTAGCCGGTGCTCTTGATGCATCTATGCTTGAAGCCGCTTGCCCATACTGCGGGGATACCTATACCTTGCCAGTGATTGCGATAGTTGTCATGGGTGGCATTCCTCTTAGCGGAGGCCGGGGAGGACCAATCGGCACAGTCCTTGGAGCGATGCTGGTTACCGTTCTGATAAGCGGCTTGAATTTCATGGGCGTTACACCCGAGTTCAGAAATGTCGCCATGGGCGCTCTAATAATTGCCGGTGCGCTCATGTCCAATGTCGGAAGACCAAAGATAATCACCGTTAAGTAATCTTTGATTCCAATAGGTGAGACAAAGAATGCGAGGTTTATCTGTATGGATGAAAACATAAAAGGAAACAACAAAATCCTCTTCGAGATCAAGGGAATTGAAAGAAGCTATCCAGGTGTGCAGGCACTAAAGGACGTTACTTTCAATATCAACAGGAACGATGTTATTGGGTTCGCCGGAGAAAATGGAGCGGGAAAGTCAACTTTGCTTAAGCTGATAGCAGGAGTTGAACCACCCGATAAAGGAGAGATGTTCCTAGAAGGAAAGAAGTATGCTCCTCAAAGCTTCCGGGAGGCCAATACACTCGGAGTCTCGATGGTCTTTCAGGAGCAGAACCTTGTTCAGAGCCTGACTGTTTACGAGAATCTCTTTCTATCACACGAGAAGCGATTCCAGGTTGCCGGTACTCTCAAGAAGAGACAGATGATCTCCGAAGCGAAACGTTACCTGGAGAGTTTTGGGCTCGACATCGACCCCAGAAAGGAAGTTTCCCGATACTCTTTTCACGAGCGTCAGATGCTTGAGATAATCAGAGCGTTTGTTATCGCAGACATGTACAAAGTTCAGACGCCTCTAATACTTCTTGATGAGCCCACCGCGGCGCTCCCTGAAAAGGAGAGAGAGATTCTCCTTGAAAGAGTGAAAAGCTTTTCGAACAAAGCAACATTTGTATTTGTCTCACATCGGCTTTCAGAATTGATGAATGCCTGTAACAGGGTCCTGATTCTCAAAGACGGCCAGCTTATAGGAGAAGTGGACCCCGAGCTCTCGGAAGAGAGAGAGATTCACCCGCTCATGGTCGGAAGAGAGTTGAGCGCCGATACATACAGAGTTGAAGATCAGAAGGAATTCAACGGGGATGAGGACCCTGTTTTGAGAGTAAGAAATCTTTCCAAGAAAGGCCTTTACAGCTCCGTTTCTCTGGAAGTGCGTCGAGGCGAGATACTTGGAATAGGAGGCCTCATAGGCTCTGGAAAGAAATTCCTTGGGGAGACGCTCTTTGGAGTGGACGAACCAACAGAGGGAGAGATAATCATTGACGGACATCCCGTGTCTAAATCAACAATTAGAAACATGACCAAGCTTAGAGTCGGGTATGTGCCTTCGGAGAGAAAGGAAAACGGAATAATCGGACTGTCAACTGTGGCCGACAATCTCACTATTACCAGATTCGACGAGTTCAGCAGTCGCTTTGGCTTCTTGAACAACAAAAAGGAACTCAGACTGATCAAAGAGGGAATAGAGAAATTCCGAATAAAGGCAACAAGCGAAGATCTGTGCTTTTCATTGAGTGGAGGAAACCAACAAAAAATCGTGTTGACCAAGTGGATTATGAAGAATCTCGACATTCTGATTCTCGACAACCCCACCAGAGGCATAGACATCGGAGCTAAAGAGGAGATATACACCTTCATAAGAGAAGCGGCAAATAAGAACCTCGCCATCATCTTAATAACAGACGACTTGCTCGAACTCATTGGATTGAGCAACAGGATAGTCATTATGAAAGATGGAAACATCTCGCTTATCGTTGATGCTGATAAAAAGCGTAAACCAACCGAGCAAGAACTAGTAAGAGATATGGTATAAGAATAGCTAAGGTGGTGTAAAGAGATGAAGAAGCTTATCAATGATCCCAAGAGTGTGGTAATCGAAATGTGTCAGGGAATGGTAAAGGCCTTCCCGGATAATCTCGCACTTAACGAGGAATTCATGGTGATTTCAAGAAAGAATCCCGACAAGAACAAGGTCATTCTAATCAGTGGCGGAGGAAGCGGCCATGAACCTGCTCATGCAGGGTTCGTAGGCAAGGGAATGCTTGATGCGGCCGTATGTGGTGATGTCTTTGCTTCACCGTCTGTAATACAGGTTTTCAACGCCATAAAACACAACCATTCGGAGCAAGGGGTTTTGCTGGTTATAAAGAATTATTCTGGAGATGTCATGAACTTCGAAAGCGCTGCTGCAATGGCTGAAGATTACGATATTAGGGTTGATAGCGTTTGTGTAAATGATGATATCTCAATCGAAAAAAAGGAAGACAGACGGGGCGTGGCTGGAACGATCTTCGTTCACAAAATTGCTGGAGCTCTGGCCGAAAGGGGAGCTTCTCTCAGGCAGGTGAAAGAGATCGCCCAAAGAGTTATCGACAATGTTAGAACAATGGGGATTGCACTGACTTCCTGTATAGTCCCAGCAAGGGGAAAACCAACTTTCGACCTTGAAGAGGACAAGATCGAGGTTGGCGTCGGAATTCACGGAGAAGCCGGAATATTTAGAGAGCGATTGCTATCAGCTAAAGAAACTGCCGACCTGATCATTGAAAAAATACTTGGCGAATTATCCGTATCAAAGGAAGAAGAGGTTGCCGTACTGATAAATGGATTCGGTGGAACTCCTCTTCAAGAGCTTTTCATACTTAACAACGAGGTTGCCTCGATTCTTAAGGACAAGGGAATAGCGGTGGCGAAAACTCTAGTTGGAAGTTATATGACGTCCATAGATATGGAGGGTGCGTCAATCTCAGTTCTTAAGCTCGACGAGCAGATGAAGAGACTTCTCTCTGCACCCTGTGAAACCGCTGCCTGGAAGGAAACGGAGGCTTAGAACATGACTGTAATCTCGAAAGATGAATTCATAGAAATCGTTGGAATCGCTGTCGACTCTATACTGGAAAACGAACAGTACTTCTGTGATCTCGATTCTGTTGCCGGAGACGGTGATTTTGGAGCTTCTTTGGCGAAAGGCTTCTCTGAAGTCAAGTCAAAGTGGAAGGATCTCGAAAAGAGCAATGTTGGAACCTTTTTGAGAGACTGCAGCATGATAATAATGGAAAAATGTGGTGGAGCCTCCGGTCCAATCTGGGGCAATGCTTTTTTGAGCGCTTCTAGAGCTTCGAAAGGAAAGGAGAGTCTCGAAATTGCAGACATCGCCGAACTCTTCCAGGCGATGGTAGATGGAGTACAGAAGGTCGGTAAAGCTGAACTAGGTGACAAAACTCTTCTAGATGCGCTTATCCCCTTCAAAGAATCTTTGAAGGAAAGCGCAAAGCTGAATGAACCAATAGAAGCGGCCTTTGAAAAGGCCGTAACCAGAGCAGAAGAAGGAGCCGAATCTACAAAAACGATTGTTGCGACGAAAGGAAGGGCCAGATATCTGGGCGGCAGGAGCATTGGCGCATATGACGCGGGTGCTAGAGCGGTTGCAGTCATTCTCTCAGATATTCAAAATCGCTTCTTCAACAAAACGAAGTGAGACTTTTGCCGATGGAAGGTGATTAATTTGTTGTCAAGCATTTTCAGACTCTGTCGTTTCTTGTTAGTTATGTCCATGTTCATCGGAAGCTTTTGTGGAGCCTTCTGGGTCGATTCTTATCTGGATAATATTAGCACAACCGGAGTAAAAAGGATTGAAATAAAAAACTATAATACTCAGGACGGGGAGTTGTGGATAAAATTTGCCACTCTGACCGCTGAGTACGATGAATCGGGAAACACCATTCGTGAGAGCAAAGTAGCCGGAGATGGTGTTCTGGAGTTTGAATATTCCTATCAGTACGATATAGAAGGTAACATGATCACGATGCAGGGGAAGAGGATAGTTGAGGACTCTGTATTAGAACACAGTTATGAATACAAATACGACGAGAACGGGAGACAGATCGAAGGAATTCAGTACTCCACAGATGGTTCTATAACCTCGAAATACTCTGCAAAGTACGACGAAGGAGGAAACTTCGTCGAAGGAAATGATGTTCAGTATGATTCAACAACCAGCACAAGATACTTAGCCAGCTATAACGAACTCGGTTACATGACCGAGGAAACCAAGTATATTGTTTATGAGTACAAAGAAGAGGAAGGACTTCAAACTGAATTCAGAAACGAGTATCAGTATGATGACCTTGGAAACTTACTTCTGGAGATCGGTTACGGCAAATACGGAGACTTCTCCTACAAGTACGGTTATGAATACGATGAAGAAAGTAATTTGATAAAGGCATACAACTACAACGCGAGCGATACGCTCATTTCTGTCTACGAAGCTTCTTACGATGATGAAGGGAACCTGATAAGGTTCATCCTATCCGACGCAAATGGAAAGATACTCTCTAAGCATGAAGCTCAATACGAGAATGGCAATATGGTTCTCGAGGTCGACTGTCTTTCGGTGTCGCGTAATCCCGTCTACTCGGCCGAATACAATAGTGAAGGACTGAAGCTGAAGGAGACTAACTATAACAGAAATATCGGCGGAAGTCCGCTCACTTACAGTTATGAATACCTCTACGACGATAGAGGGAACTGTATTCAGGAAAGATACTTTGTTTACTTCGAAGATGAAGATCTGTGGAAACCGATAACGAAGACAGTTTACCTGATTACCTATTATGAGTAAGAAGAAACTTTGACAAAAAACCATTACACTGTTTCCGAAACCAAAACCTGTTCTAATTAGCTGCGCTAGAACCGCCGGGAATACGAGAACTAAAATTTAATAAAAATCCTTCGCGCTCATGGTTGGTGCGATGGAAAAGCATAGAGCTTAGAGGTTATGGGTGCCTTGAGTTATGGGGCACCTTTATGCTTTTTTCTTTGAGAATTTGATCACAATTTTGCATTAATGAAGAATTTTTCAAATAAAGGCCCGTTGGTGACCTAATTCAAAATCAAAAGGAGGTATTTTCGTGCTTAAAGTATTCTATTGTGGAGATCAGGTAATGCTGATCACAACGTACGTAAAAGGTATGAATTCCTGGACAGATGGAGTTGTACATGATGAAAGTTTCCATCTGAGAAAGGCTCTTGAATCGGATTCTGAAATCGATCTGACTTACTTGCCTACAAGCGAGGTCCAGAGAAACTTCCCGAAGCCGGACGAGCTTGGACAGTACGACGTGATACTTTTCAGCGACGTTGGTACAGATACGGTAATAATGTACGAAGACAGATTTAACAACTGCCCCATGGGGGTCGACAGACTTGGTGCACTGAAGAAATGGACGCGTGATGGCGGCGGCTTCTGTGGTGTAGGCGGCTGGCTATCCTTTGGAGGCATGTTTGGAGTAGCCAAGTGGCACAAGACTCCCGTTGAGGAGATACTTCCCGTCACCTGTTATCCATACGACGACAGAGTCGAAATTTCCGAAGGTATGACTCCTAAAGTCCTCAAGAAAGACCATCCGATCTTCAAGGGAGTAGACTTCGATTCGGCTCCCCCTCTCTTCTCCGGATACAACGAAGTAAAGGCAAAGCCCGAAGGAGAAGTCCTGGCAGAACACAACGGAGATCCAATAATCGTGACCGGTCAGTATGGAAAGGGTAGAACGCTTGCATTCGCAACCGATCCAGCTCCTCACTGGGGCCGCGGGATGGTCGAATGGAAGGATTACGGTCAATTCTGGGTAAATGTGGTGAAGTGGCTTGGAGGCAAATAACCATGAAGAAGATCATTAACTCCACTGACAATTTGATCACGGAAATGCTCGATGGAATTGTTATGGCCTTCCCAAAGGATTTCAAGAGAGTCGAAGGCTTTGACAAAGCCTTGATCACACCAAGAGCACCCGTGAAAAACAAGGTAGGCATCGCAACCGGTGGCGGTTCAGGTCACCTGCCACTCTTCCTGGGATATATTGGCGAAAACCTTCTCGACGGCGCCGCAGTCGGCGACGTATTCTCATCGCCTTCGGCCGAGACTATGCTTGCGATCACAAAGGTTATCGACAGCGGGAAAGGCGTTCTCTATTTGTATGGAAACTACGGCGGAGACATCATGAACTTCGACATGGCCGCAGAAATGGCAGAAGAAGAGGGAATCCGGGTTGAAACGAGTATCGGTTGTGACGATGTGGCATCGGCCCCGGCAGATGATGCCGGTTCAAGAAGAGGAATAGCAGGGCTGATCTTCGCATATAAGATTGCCGGCGCAAAGGCTGCCACGGGTGCCTCTCTTGAAGAAGTAAAAGAAACAACCGACAGAGCTCTGAATGTTATCAGAACAATGGGAGTCGCCCTTTCACCATGCACGATTCCTGCAGTCGGATTGCCTACTTTTGAGATTGGCGATGATGAAATGGAAATCGGAATGGGCATTCATGGAGAGCGAGGTATAAAGCGTGAAAAACTCAAGAGTGCCGACGAGATTGCTAGTTTCATGACGGGGAGAGTAATCGACGATCTTCCATTCGAATCGGGAGACGAGGTTGCAGTGCTTATCAACGGGCTAGGTGCGACAGCACCTCAGGAACTCTATGTTACCTTCAGAAAGGTCAAGGAGATACTCGATCTGAAGAAAATCAATATATACAAGTCATTCGTGGGAGAATACGCAACTTCAATGGAGATGAAAGGTCTTTCGATAACTCTCTTCAAACTTGACAGGGAATTCAAAGAGCTCCTAGATATGCCGGTTCATTCGCCGATGCTTCTGCAGCAATTCTGAGGGGCGGTGGTCAAATGAAAGAAGCCATTAGTGCAGCAAAGATCTCAGAGATTCTCTTAGGTGCCTGCAATTCACTTGAAAAGAACCATATCGATGAATTTAGAGCTCTTGACGCTGCCATAGGTGACGGAGATCTAGGCATCACTATAAGAAAGGGCTGTACAGCGATAATCGAAACACTAAAGACTTTTCAGACTGAGGATACTGGGGCTCTGATAAAGAAGTGTGGAATTCAGTTTAATCAGGCAAATCCCTCCACCTTCGGAGTTCTGACCGCAAGCGCGTTCATTGAGGGAGGCAAGAAGGTTTCGGGAAAGGAATCTCTCACTCTGGATGAAATCGCCGGTATGTTCAGGGCTGCACTAGAGGGAATTATGAAGAGAGGAAAGGCAAAGACGGGAGAAAAAACGATGCTCGATGCTCTTGAACCCGCTGTGGAAGTTCTTGAAAAGGCCGCTTCTGAAGACAAATCGATTAAGGAAGCCTTCGAGAAAGCTGCAGAGGCCGCAAAAGATGGACTGGAAAGAACTAAGGACATGGAAGCAAAGAAGGGTAGAGCGAAAGCATTCGGCAGCCGCACGGTCGGCGAGCAGGATCCCGGAGCAACAGTTGTTTACCGCTTTCTGAGGGAAGTTTCAGAAGAACTAAACAAATCTTGAAAAGGGGTGAAGGAATGAAGAAGCGTTTTATTATTTCGATTCTTGTAATCATGGTTCTAGCGCTTTCAAGTATGACGTTCGCAGGAACTGAATATGCGAAAGACGTGACGGTCGCAATCTGTGGGCATGGACTTGAGGCAGAATCCTGTCAGAGAGATTTCCAGCAGGTGAAGATCGAATGCGCTCACAGGGATTGGGAGTTTATCGATGCAATGACCGTAAGAGATCCAGCCCAGCAGCGTGAAACTATGGAGACCTTGATCCAGAAGAAAGTAGATGCCATCGTAATCATCTACTGGGACATGGAAGCTATCGCAGACCTCATTCTCAAAGCAACCGAAGAGGGTATTGGTGTCTACTGTGTTGACACTGAAGTTAAGCCTGGAGTCATTGTCAGTTGTACACAGAATAACGCCGTTGCCGGAGCTCTAATGAGTTACTGGGGAATCCAGAGGCTAAACGAGAGAGGGAAAGTGGCGATTTTCAGTGGTAAGTGGCATATTATGAGACGAAGAGCCTATGTCGCCGCAACGCTCTTCGAAAGAGATTGGCCGGCCATTGAGCTTGTTGCCGAAGAATTTCTACCTCTCGTTGGATACGAAGACAGCGCTTTCAACGTTGCAGTCAACTGGATGACAAAGTATGGAAATGACCTCGACTGGATATTTGCCGGTTGGGACACTCCCGGTCAGTACGCCGCACGTGCAATTGAACAGGCGGGATTCGACAAGGACGATATTTTCGTTACCGGTATTGATGGAGGTTCGGCCGTTTACTCTATGATAAGAAGTGGATCTCCATTTGTTGCCACAGTAAGTCAGCCATTCGAATACTACGTTCACACAGTATTTGAAGTCATCAACCAGGTAGAAATGGGAATTGGTCCTGATCATCCAGACTCTCTCGTACCTCCGGGAAGAGTCATCTATGCAACTCCGTACGTAACAGATGAGACAAATGTTCCCGAACCAGGAAGTTCTATCCACGCTGTTTTTGGTTATTACGGAATGGATCCCGACGACCCAGATGCATGGTTCAACTGGCAAGACGCTGGCGGTCCATACAAGATTCAGTAATCGACCTGCTTTAGAAGCCAATATCGGGAGAGAGAAGCCTCTCCCGATATTGATTCGAGATTACCTGGTGAAAGAAGGTCTAATATGACGGACAAGAATATTGTTTTGAAGACTGTATCGATATCTAAATCCTTTCCGGGGGTCAAAGCCCTGAACAACGTAGACTTCGATTTGCTCGAGGGTGAGATTCATGCTATTTGTGGTGAAAACGGAGCAGGAAAGAGCACTTTCTGCAATGTCTTGACCGGAATAGTCAGACCTGATGAGGGAAATGTCTTTCTCAACGGTGCGGAAGTGAGACTCACTCACCCTTCCCAGGCCCTCAGACTGGGGATAAGAATGGTTTATCAGGAGCGGAACCTCATCCCGTATCTCACCGGCGCTCAAAACATCCTTTTGAGAGAGGAACCCGTCAAGGGAGGTTTCCTGATAGACGAAAAATCAATTCTTTCAAAGGCAGAAGAACTATCTGAACTCTACAATCTAAGAGTACCTCTCGGCATCCCCGTTGCGCTTCTCAGTTCCGCGCAAAGACAGGCCATAGAGATTCTTCGTGCTTTCCTCTACAAGCCGAAGATATTGATTCTTGACGAGCCTACTTCAAGTCTTACCGAGTCGGAAGTCAAGTCACTGTTCAGTGCAATCCATCAGATAAAAAATGAAGGTGTTTCCGTAATACTAATTACTCACAAACTTGAGGAAGTCTTCGAAAACGCAGACAGGATTTCGATTTTCAGAAATGGTGAGCGAGTAACCACAAGGGATAAGAAAGCCCTTTCTGAGGAAGAGGCGATAAGACTTATGGTTAACAGGAATATTTCCAGCCTCTTTCCCGAAGTGACGGATCATTCAGGGGACACGATACTACAGGTCGAAAACCTTAGCGGTTCGGGATTCCTTAAGGATATTAGTATTCACTTGAAAAAGGGAGAAGTTCTTGGATTATATGGTCTTATTGGTTCTGGAAGAACCGAGCTAATAGAACACTTGTACGGTCTGAGAGAAACAAAGACCGGCAGAGTAATTGTCAAAGGCAAAGAAGTCCAGCCTAATGTCCACAAAATGATTGAGAAAGGTGTCTTTCTTGTACCGGACGACAGAAGAGAAAAGGGACTACTTACAAGTTTGAATCTGAAGAAGAATTTGACAATATCATATATTAATGAGTTCTCAAAACTCCTTGGAGTTGTCTCGACCAGGAGAGAAAATGCTCTGGTTAAGACCATTCTTGACAAGAGCTCACTAAGTCTCAAGTACTCGAATATCAATCAGGACGTCCAGGTTCTGAGCGGCGGTAATCAACAAAAAGTCGTAATAGGCCGATGGATCTCAAAGGATCATATGAGCATATTGATTCTCGACGATCCGACAAATGGAATCGACGTTGGGACGAAGTTCGAAATCTACAAGATGATCAGAAATCTTGCTGAAGAAAAGAGCGTAGGCGTGATTTTCATTTCTTCTGAACTCCCAGAACTTATAGGAGTTTGTGATAGGCTTTATGTCTTTAAAGAAGGGCGAATCTCTGGTGAGCTGTCTCGGGAAGAATTCGATGATGAAAAGATATTATCCATGGCTCTTTAAATCGAAGATTGCTAACTGCCAATTCAAGGGTGAATACCTGGAAGGGCTAGATGAGGAGGATAGGTCATGATCTCAAAAGAAAACCTGGCTTCAGTAGTGAGAAGATACGGTGTGTTATTTGCATTGATCGCCGTATTTGCCGTATTCTCATTCATGGAACCTACCTTTTATAGTGTAAGAAATATTCTATCGATTATTAGACAGGCAAGCATAACGGGAATCCTCGCTATCGGGCTAACTACTGTTGTAATAGCCGGTGAATTCGATATGTCGTTCGCATCACTTGCAGGGTTCTCCGGTGTTCTCAGTGTAATACTGATGGGAAAACTCTTCATGGGAGCAATTCCCGCGTGGATCATCTCCCTCCTGGCAGCTTTGGGAGTCGGTGCTCTGAACGGACTGGTAATACTTTTCATTGGGGTTCCGTCGATAATTACAACCATTGGAATGATGACGCTTCTTGCCGGATTTACGAAATGGCTTACGGGAGGATCGACCTACTACTCAGCGAAGTTCCCGGAAATATTTCCATTCCTTGGAAGGTCTTTTCTCTTTGAGACAATTCCAATGCCGGTAGTAATATTCGCAATCATTATAGCAATTTATGTGGTTGTTCTTGAACATACGAAGATCGGAAGATTCTTTCACGCAGTAGGTGGAAACCCAAAAGCATCTGAGCATGTAGGTATTAAAGTTCGGAAGGTGAAGTTCATTGCCCTGCTGATTTCGGGATTCATGGCTGGTCTCGCCGGAATAATGATTGGATCTCTTCTTGGATCGGGCACACCGGCCATGGGCGACGGATACCTTATGCCAGGGATAAGTGCAATGTTTATTGGAGCAGTCTTTCTACGTGATGGAGTCCCAAATATCTGGGGAACCGTTATTGGCTCTCTTCTACTGTCAGTTCTGACAAATGGATTTGTTATGATCAATCTTCCTTTCTACATGAAGGAGATAGTGCTTGGAGCGGTTCTAATTGGATCAGTAAGCATGGTAGCGATTTTCAAGAAAGGTTCTATACCAGGAGTGAATCTCCTTTAGGAGCATTCCGAAAAAAATCCTACACTTGCGTACCGTCTTGAGCGGGAACGCTAGTCTTTTGAACGGAATTTCGAAAAATAGTGAGCTGATTAATATAACTGACGTGCTCTCATAAAGGGTTATCCGTATCTAACGATCTTTACTGAGAGCACTTTGCAGTTGATCAGCCATATAGTTTTCGTACATGAACACTCTACAATTTGCATAATGAAGTAAATCAGTTCTCTCAAAAAAGAGTAATACAAAGGCCACCCGGTTCAACGTAAGTGAATTAACCTACTTAAGTCTGTTTCATCAAGCCAATCTCACGACACAGAATTCTACTTCGAGAAATTTATACTTTGACTAAAAATGCGCACTGAACTGATTAATTGACTTCCTCCAGATTTCATAGGCCAGCTAACCAGTTAATAGTATTCGTAAGGACTTCGTAATTTGTGTTTTGACAAGAGTCGGTTTTTTTGAAAACTCCAATGCTAAGCCGATATTTTGACGCTTCAACATACGAGACTCTGCATTTATATGACATAGAGACCGGTAGTATGATCATTTCCGAAACACATATTGCCAAGCAGTCCAGGTGGCATACTACAGGGCTTTCCATACCAAACTCCTAAAAACCTTGTACTCTAAGTTGAATGTAACCGAAAACAATACTTAGCAGAAGTGTTATTGCGCTTGAAACCATGAAGATGGTGAGATACTTCAAGTTTTGACCTCTATCTTTGACGTAGATTCTATAAGCTATCAGATTAGCCAGAGAGGCAATAATTGTGCCACTGCCTCCAATATTCACGCCCAGAAGAAGGCCTTTGTAGCTCCCGGTAAATGATGAAAAGAGAATCGCTGCAGGCACGTTGCTGATAAACTGCGATAGAAGAGCGGAGCTGGTCATTGTCCTAATCTCACCGTTTGTTGCAGACTTCATCATAGTAGCTATTATCTCCATTCTTGAGATGTTGTCAATAAAGACAAAGAACAGCAAGAAAGTACCCAGCAAGAAGTAATCAATCTTTTGAAAGAACCTTCTTTCAAGAACTAAAGTAACTACCACAGTGAGTACAAGTCCCACTCTGAAGTCGATGATTCTGAAGACGGAAAGCATAACAACAAGGAAGCAACCAATGAAAATACCAAGCCTTATAGGTTCACGGATCTCCGAAGATGGAACATCGAAAACAATCTTCCTCTTGGTGTTCAGAAGATTCATCAAAAGAGTCCAGCAAACACCAAAGACAACAAATGGCAGCAGGAGGCTGCCAAATTCCCAGATACCAATTTCGTACTTTTCGAAGAGAAAAAGATTCTGCCGATTTCCTATCGGCGTCAGTGCGCTGCCAATATTAGCGGCCTGACTCTGAATAATGACAATCCACATCGGCTCGAATTTCGCCTTTTCAGCTATTGTCAATGTGAGTGGAACAAGTGCGATAAGGGCAACATCATTTGTAATCAAAGCCCCCATGAAAGCCGTTAGAATTACAATTACGGATCCGATGCTTCTAGCGCTTCTTAGATTTGAGAGCGAGATAGTAGCTATCTTCTCTAGAACCTTGTATTCCTTAAGAGCCTGAACAACTATCATGAGGCTTAAGAGCTCGGCAATTACTCGCCAGTCAATGCTTTCAATACGAGGGGGAATAATTATCGATGTCATCAAAGCCAATAGTAGAGATATCCAGAACATCATCTCCTTTACGAGATGTCTCTTAATAAAACGCTTGTTCAATATAGTCTTATAAATAGCTGCTGAAATATTGGGCACTGAGAATGACCTCCGATCACCAAGGGAGATAATATCACCGAAAAAGAGATCAAATTAAGTATGTTCTGCTAAATGGAGGTAACCGCAGTTATGCGAATCAAAATACGTCACGTTTCTTTCGTTTCGGTACTCTCCATAAAGTATCTATTAATGTCGAAATCTCTTTGAATAGCATCCTAAGTGAGGAAGTACGATAAGGCTTCTCAATGTAATATACTCAAAGGGGTCGATCGGATTTATTCAAACAAAAATGAGTAGCAGAGAATCTTTTTTTGCCGGAGGGTGGGTCGTTTGTTGCGAAGAGTTCATTCTAAGCATTATGGACATGAATGGAATGTGGCCGCTGCCGTTCTCAGAGGCTGCAATACGAAGGAATTACTGAAAGAGCACTTCTCAGTGATGGGGAGAAGGTTCGGCATTTTCTTCGAGGTCTTCCCCTATGGCAAGAGGATGCATGAAGCCACTGAGCTAGATTCATTTCTGGATTCCGCTATAGAAGACATGAAAGAAGATAAGTGGTTAATTCAGAATGGCGACACATTTGAACTGACTGAGAGGGGAGAGTTTGAGGCTAGGAAGATGCTCGCCGAACTCGAGAATAGCGGCAGACTTCTGGAAAAAGCGACAAGAGCCGAAACTGTCTCGAGAGTAACGATAGTAGTTCACTTCATCCTTGCTGCCTTGAAGCTTCCCACCGCTATTCTTTCTGGCAGTGTCGGCCTTCTAAATGATTCATTCGATACTCTTCTGGACGGAATCTCAAGTGTCTTCGTGTACTGGGGAGTGAAGAAAAACCATGAACATCTGGTCAGCCTAATTCTTCTATTATTTATGGGAGTAACTGGTGTTTTTTCATTGATAGAGGCTATGTTCAGAATCATTTCCGGTGATATCCCTTCTCCTGATCTCCTTACTTTTACTGCAGTGGCAATTTCGGGAATAGTCTGCGCTCTCTTGTGGTTCTATCAGAAGTACTCAGGCCTCAAGAACCGATCCTTCCCACTGATTACCCAGTCGGCGGATTCAAGAAATCATGTTCTAGTAGCTGTTAGCGTAGCAATTGGCCTCATCGTATCTCTCATGAGGATTCCCTACGCCGACGCGATTGTAGGGCTGATCGTTTCTATTCTGATTCTCAAAGGGGCGGCAGAGTTACTGATAGATCTTATAAGATCTGCCAGAGGAGAGGCCATCGACTTCGAAAGATATGGCTTTTCTCTCTTCAACAAGTTCAGAGCGAAACAGCTAAAGCGCTGGTTCCTTTTCATGATCGATCAAGGGAAGATACAGACTCGCGATCAGCTCGAGTGCGAAGCAAAGGCATCTATGGCTTATCAAGATATAGAACCACTCAGAGCCTTAGGAATTTCCGGTTCGCAGTCTGACGAATCGATAGTTAAAACCGCCCTCGAGGCGCTAGATAAGGAAATGTTGATAACCGAGTACGAAGGACACCTCAAGCTTACCGAAGAGGGCTCCTTCGAGTTGAGATCTACCCGTATGTGATTGCCAATTTGAGGAACCGATCAATGTCTTTTTAAATCTCACTTCCAAAGTTGCTTATCTCTTGTCAACTACTAATCTTTCAAGATAACCATCATCATCGAAGTAAAGCATAGATTAAGAATTAGTTAAGCGTTCGTATGATTATTTTGTATTGCTTTTTCGAAGAGCCAAAGAGAAATCAAAGTCAATGATTTTTCATTGTGCACAACCCTATTGACAACGATTAAGTTGGCAGAGTAAAATCAAATTGTCAACGATTTAGTTTTGAAAAATGTAGTACAAAAAATTCTGATTGAGGTGATTGTGATGAAAAAGGTTTTTCTGGTATTAGTTTTAATAGGGTTAGTTTTCACTGGTTTCTCCAAGAACATAGTAGAAGTAGCGGTTTCAGCAGGCAATTTCAGTACACTCGTAGCAGCAGTTGAAAAGGCGGGTCTAGTGGAGACTCTAATAGGAGATGGACCTTTTACTGTGTTCGCTCCAACTGACGAAGCATTTGCAAAGCTTCCGGAGGGAACTGTTGAAAGTCTCCTAAACGATATACCGGCACTTACAAGAATTCTTACATATCATGTGATCCCTGGAAAGTACATGTCTTCAGACGTGGTCTCTCTTGAATCGCTCAAGTCAGTAGAAGGCAGCTCTATACCAATAAAAGTAGAAGAAGGAAAGGTTTACGTCAGTAATGCAATGATAACGGCAGTTGATATTGAGGCAAGCAATGGAGTAATTCATGTTATTGACACGGTCATCCTTCCCCCGGAAAGAGAGACAAGGAGAATCCCTGAAATTGCTATCGATGCGGGCTCCTTTACAACACTGGTAACAGCACTTCAAGAAGCCGGTCTAGTCGAAGCGCTTATGGGTGATGGGCCTTTCACAGTCTTCGCTCCAAATGATGAAGCCTTTGCAAAATTACCCGAAGGGACTATCGAATCGTTGCTCAAGGATATACCGACTCTAAAGAACATCCTCCTATTCCATGTCGTATCGGGAGAATACTTGGCTGAAGATGTACTAGGTATGAGATCTTTGACTGCTCTTAATGGCGGTCAGCTGATGATAAACCCAACCGAAGTCAAGATTCAAGGATCTGGGATAATTTTAACGAATATAATTGCGGCAAATGGCGTAATCCACGTAATAGATACGGTGATGATTCCTTAAAGTTAACCTCGTACCACTATCAAGCAATAAGCAGATCTTTCAGGCGGAGCGTTTGCTCCGCCTTTACTATTCCTTATCCTCTGCCAATCTACTTTTCCGAAGCTGCATAAAACTCTAGGAGATGGGCATTCCAATAATTTAGAATTCTAATAGATAACATGTATGGATTAATAGGGGGTGTATATGAACGGTAAGTTCTTTCCCGAAAGCAAATACGACGTTGCGGTAATTGGATCTGGACTCGGAAGTTTATCGGCTGCCTCTCTGCTGGCTAATAAGGGACTAAGAGTGCTCGTTGCGGAGCAGCATTATCTTCCCGGAGGATGTTGCTCGATCTTCAGAAGAAATGACTTCACGTTTGATTCTGCTGTCGGCATGGTATTCGGATTTGGAAACCGCGGCTTCAATTCTCACAGGTTTGTTTTCAACGAGATCGGTGAAGACATTGAAATGGTAAGACACGAGGCCCTATACACTGTGACTTTTGGAGAGAAGAGAATCGTCTTTTGGCCGGATCTCGACCGATTTATTGAGGAGCTTGGAAATAACTTTCCAGGTTATGAAGAACAGCTAAGAAAGTTCTACAACTATCTAGCCGACTTATATCATAACGTGATTGTTGCAGATCCTGTAATTGTCCCTCCCACTGAAATAAAGAGAAGCGACAGTCTCAGATCTCTGCTGAAGCATCCTGTACGACAGGCCAAAATGATCAGGCTTCTATTCAAAAGCACTGAAGAACTTATGAGCAGTTTTATAGACCCGGAAGCGAAGGAGCTTTATCAGTTTTTCGATGTTCTAACTTCCACCTACTGCTATACGACTGTAAAGGAAACCCCCGGCGTCCTGGCCGTAACTATGTTTATTGACAATCACGAAGGAGGTGGCTTCTATCCCGTAGGTTCTTCTCAGATGATACCGAACAAACTTGAAAAGGCGATCGAGAAGAACGGCGGTTACATGCTTTACGAAAATCGCGTTAATGAAATACTCTTTGATGATGGGAAGGCATCGGGGATAAGGCTCGAAGATGGGAGCGAAATAAGATCTGACTTCGTGATTTACGGAGGAACGGTCTGGAATCTCTATCGAGGAATCGTTCCCAAAGAGTATGTTAGTCAGGAAAGAGTTAAATGGGTGGAGTCCCTTGAGCCGACTTTTCCCGCCATGGTCGTGTACGCCGCCGTTGATTCTTCTGCTATCCCGGCTGGAACGAATCCGGTGGAAATGTTTGTCGAGGAATTTGACGAAATAGCCGAAAGCGATGTCACAGTATACATACCTTCGATTGACGAACCCTCTATATGTCCAGAAGGAACTCACGTGATGTCAATGATAGCTCCCTCAAAGAAGAGGTGGCCGCCTCGCGGCACAAAGGAATATCGTGTGATGAAAGAGGACGAGACCGAGCGGGTTATTAAACTGATAGAAAAGAGATTCCCCAAACTGAGAGAGTCCTTGAAACATCTGGAGTCGGCAACTCCGCTTACAATCGAAAGATATACCCTCAAGAACGAAGGTCGCGTTGGCGGTCCGAAGCAATCCATAGGTCAGGAATTGCTGAAGAGACTACATGCCAAAAGCGAATGGGAAAACCTCTTTATCTGCGGAGATTCAACAGTTATGGGAATGGGGACACCTGCAGTTACGGTCTCCGGGATCGGAGCTGCAAATCTTGTTCTTAGAAAGCTAAAGATGAAGGAATACAGCTACAGGGAGCCTGAAGTCGAGAGAGTTCACTACACTGCAGGAAAGAAAAGGGTTCCAGCAGATCTTGAGAATACAGTTCTAGACAGAGAGACCGTTCCATTGATTAGCAGTTCCTGTCAGCTCTGCGACATTCCGAATTGCACATTAAAGTGCCCCGATGGAAAGGATATTCGAGGAATTCTCAGGCGTCTCGAAGCGGGCAATTTCATAGGTGCTAAGAAGCGGTTACTTGAGACTACAATCGGCACACTTTGCTCAGACTGCGCCGGTTTCTGTGAGAAAAGCTGTAAGAGACTTTCCTTCGATAGAAAGCCCGTACCAATTAAAAGGCTCTTGAGCTGGCTTGAAAAGGAAGTGATTGTATGAAATTCGACTGTATTGTTATCGGTGCGGGAATAGCTGGCCTCAGTTGTGCCGCCTTCTTGTCCAAGGCGGGAAAGAAAGTTGCACTTGTTGAGAGAGCGGAAAAACCCGGCGGCTGTTTCTCGTCATTTCAGTACAGAGGTTACCATTTCGACAGCGGAATCAAGGCGGTGGAAAACGCTGGGCTTCTATTTCCAATGCTCGAGAACTTCGGTATCATGGATAAGCTGGATTTCGTAAAGAACAGAGTGTACGCTGGTTTCGAGGACAAAGTATTTTCTATGGAGTCTGACGAAAGCCTTCTGGCGTACTTCGACTTCCTCGGCGAACGTTTCCCCGAAAGCAGATCCGGCATAGAGGATCTACTTAAGGAAATGGAAGAACTGAACAGCTTCATGGGTTCGTTATCGGGAATGTCGGGACCGCTTTATGGAAAGACTACGTTTCTGACTAAGTTGAAATCAATTCCCTGGTTTTTCAAGAACGGCAAGAAGCTTCTAGGCTTCTTGAAGAAACTCAAATACAACAATGTGCCGTTCAGGGACTTCTTGAGAGCCAGAATACTCGACGACGAGCTGGTAAGTATCATCGATGAACCCTTTTTCGACGGGACTCCTGCATTCTTCGGTCTCGCCTACCCAACTGTCTTCAGGGATTACTTCTACCCCAAAGGTGGGATAGAAAGGATACCCCTCGAAATTGCAGAGTTCGTGAGAAATACCGGAGGGACCGTCCTTACAAACACCGAAGTTACGAAGATTCTTCTCGAACGCAACTTGCCGGTCGGGGTGGTTACAGATAACGGTGACGAGTTGAAGGCATCCTTCATCGTTAACGCTGCAGACGCTAAGCGTTTGTACAACAGGCTGCTTCCTGAGAATACCCTCGACAAAGACTTCATGCAAAGACTCAACAGAGCGCAGGTTTCCGACTCTGTCTTCTCCGTATTTATGGGAGTTGATACACCTCCGGAGAATCTCGATAAACATGTAGAACACGTAATCTATGTTCCCGTCGCTGCAAAATACTGCGATTATGAATCTCCAGATTACTTCAAGACAGCGGGAATGGAGATCAGCATTCCCTGCCTTAGAGACCCGTCTCTCGCTCCAGAAGGCAAGACAGGAATAATTCTGAACTTGAATACGACTCAAAAGGCAATGAACGGCTGGGGAAAGGGGATTTCTGTGGAGGAATATGAACGTACGAAAGAAGAGGTGGCGGATGATGTAATGGCCAACTTCTTTAGACCATACCCTTCACTTAGAGAGAAAGTTGAGTTCAGGATCGTCGCCACTCCTTTCACGATGGAAGAGAAGACCTTGAACAGCGGTGGTTCGATTACTGGATGGAATTATCATCCTTCCGAGACCTTTCCTTTGAGAGACTTCATGAAGATGAAGAAATCGATCAATACGCCGGTGAAGAATCTCTTTCAAGTAGGTCAGTGGAGCTTCGATCCGGCCGGTCTTCCTGTATGCCTTATTACAGCAAAACTCGCTGCTGACAGGGTGGAGAAAGCTCTTGGCTAGTTAGTTCTGCAATTCCTTTGATAATGTCTTGATGTTGGTCTGCCTTTTTCCGTGAGAATGATATAATCTCTCAAATACTTTGCGGGGGAATTCCATGAAGAGAATCGGGGTGGTACTTCTTTTTGCTTTGCTTTGTGCAATTATCTACGCACGAGAGTTCAGAAGCATCGAAGAGATAAGGAAATCCGGCGTATTACGGATTTTGCAGACAGAAGACTACTGGTATCCCTTCTATTATCTTGACAGCGACGGCAATCTCTCGGGTATCGACATAGAACTTGGAAGACATATCGCTTCTCAATTGGGCGTAGAAGCGGAGTTCATTCGAACTGCTTCAGGTCATGAGACTCTTGCAGAAAACCTTCGTACCGGTGAGGGCGATATTATTCTCAGTTATTACTCATATTCGCCCCGCAGAGCATCACAGATATTCCTGTCACGTGCCTATCTTACGGAGAGACTTTCCGTGCTGGTCAACACTCAGCTTTTCGAAGAGATCAAGAAGAACGATCCTGAAATGTCCGTTGAAGAAGCATTCGAGACTCTTAACAGACCAGTGGTTTCAATAATGACTGTAGCAGACACGGTATACGAATCCCTTGCCGAACAGTATTTCCCAAATGCAAGAGTAACGGCCGTAGATAGTACCGAAGAAGCTTCAAGAAGGTTAGTTCAGAGAACGGAAGAAGCTTTCTTCCTGAACAATCTCTGGACTGAGTCCTTTCTCGTCAGAAACACCTCTCTTCTCCTCCATTACTCTCTTTATCTATTACCTAACGAGGATCAGATTGTAATCGGTGTAAGCCAGAATAATCCGGAGCTTCTCGAGTGGATCAACAGATTTTTGAGCAGCGAATACAACCGGACAAAAGAGTTTGTCTCTAAGTACATTGACTTCGATCTCGTTTCGAAGCTATACGATCCAGTTGACAAAAAAGAAGAGATTCTCTTGGTCGGCGATCCATACAGATGGATAATTCTGGCTCTGCTGATCGTTTTTTCCATTGTAGTCGTTCACAATAGCCAAAATAAGCTACGAAGAAATAATTCACCTGAGAATATTCCACACTGGCTACTGAATATATGGACAATTCTCTTTTCAATGGTATTGGGATTCTATGTGGGTGGCGCATTTCCCGAGATAATTGATTTTCTAAGTCCCATCGGAACTCTCTTTTTCAATTATCTTCTGTTCTGCGGTCTTCCGATTTTGTTCTGCGTCGTTACGCTAAACTTTCTAAAGCTCATTGAAAGATCAGATGGAGCGCGTTTCATTAAACGATTCGCTATGGTAATAATCTTCTTCTTTGTCATTGGGGCGGCAATCGGACTTCTTACGGCATTAGTCCTGAAACCCGGCGTTGGAATCCCTACCGAAGCTCAGGAAGCTCTCGTTTCTTCGATGAGAGAGACAGATCCGTATGAAGAAGTGGATCTCTCGGCAGGCTCCATAATATGGGCCTTACCTTCAAATATGATTGGTAATAGCGTGGTTAAGGCATTTTCAGAGAACAGAACTCTGACTATTGTCTTCTTTTCAATAATCTTTGCCTTCGCAGTGAGGTATATTCAATCTTCTAAGAGAACCGGCATCGTAAATTCAGTAGAGACAATAAATGATGCCTTCCTCTTTCTCTTCAGGCTTTCCTACTACGTTCTTCCAATAGGAATTTTCAGTCTCATGCTTGGGCAGGCCTCGATCTTCATCAGAGATACTGAAGTGCTGATAGCTCTAGTAATGCTCATAGTATGTGAAATCGTATGTTTCATTATCTGGTTCTTCATCGGAACATTCCTTGGAGCCAGAAAGGCTTCTCTCTCTCCGAAAAAGTATCTCGGAGTAATAAAGAAGCCGATGATGCTTTTGTTCGCCCTTCTATCTTCTGTTGCCGTTATTCCCGAAGCGGTGAAGACATGTGAAAAAAGCGAAAACTTCAACGATGAGAATCAGAAAGGCGTCATTCCTTTGCTTCTGGTTATGTTTCAGCCTCAAACGGTTTCCCTTTTTGTGGTCGTAGCTATCTTCAACATGCAGCTTCTCGGAAAGTCTTTGAACGCTGGAGATTACCTGTACATAATGTTTTCATCTATCATTGCCGTATTTGCATCGATTGGCGTTCCCAGCCCACTAGACCTCTTCACTATCTCGATGGTTGTGCTTCCGTTCAACATCCCTCCGGCCCAGGTAATCTTCTTTCTTCTGCCCTGGATGTACACAGGGAGAAGGTTAGATACGCTTGCAATGGTGACAAATGATTTTGCCGTAGTACAGTTTTTCAGGAAGAAGCAAACTAAGACTTCAGATTACGAAGCTTTATAATGACCGATTTTCCTTTGCTTCACGGTAGATTTCGCACTCTGAATCTTTTCATCTGCTGAGGTACCACACACTCTAGACTGCCTTGAGTTGGCACTCGTATATCATATAATCCACTTGTTTGGGCTCCAATAATTTCTACGGGGGGATTCTTAGTGAGAAAAGTACCATTGGTCATTTTGATTATTTCGATTCTCTTTTGCTCTCATATGTTAGCTACTAAGATAATGGTTGTCCAGAGCTACGATAACGATTATAGCTGGTCTAGAGAGCTTCTTGATGGTATTCAAACCGTATTGTCCGATCCTTCGTTCGAATGGAAAGTCTTTTACATGGATACCCGCCTTCAAACTTCGGAAGAATGGAAGATCAAGTCTGGAGTCTTAGCCTCAGAAGAGGCGTCTGCATTCAAACCGAACATATTGATTGTCTGTGATGACAATGCGATGGAATACTTCGCAAAAGATTATCATGATGCGCCGGTTGTCTTTTGCGGTGTAAATCTCGATCCTTCGATCCATTATTCAGCCAACGCAAATCAAACTGGTGTAATAGAGACAATCTTCGCCAATGGAACAATCTCTATGATCCTTGAACTCTTTCCAGAAATACAATCCGTTCGATTTATCGGAGATGACAGCGAGACATTTGAAGGAATGAAGGAACAGATACAAAGGCTCGATTTTGGAGATACATCGGTAGAGATAGAAGGGTTCAAGGTTTTCGAGGATTGGAAAAACTACATAGAAGGAGTTTCCCCTCGCGAAGCGGTAGTGCTTCTATCAGTCAGGACTATAGAAGACAGATCTGGCAATACAATCGGCGCTCACGATATCACACAGTGGACGGTGGAAAATTCCTCTGGTCCAGTCTTCGGTGTATCTGACTTCATTGTTCGAGACGGAGCTGTCGGGGGAGTCGTAAATTCTGGTTTCGAAGAGGGAAAACAGGTAGCGATTCTGGCATCCAGGATCCTCTCGGGAAGTTCCGCATCAGAAATCGAGATAGAGAGTTCGAAGAATCCGAAAACACTTCTGAATACCGAAGCTCTCAGTATGTGGAATATAGAGCTAGATGTTGGCTGGACCGACATAGTTGATGAAGTTATCACAGACTGGTCGATCCCAGCTCAGAGTATTCTGAACCTTATCATGACGTCTTTTGAAGAGCGGCTGTTAGGAATTATTAGTTCACTGAGGATTTTAGCATCCTGCGCTGAAGTTGAGTCTGGAGACTGGTCACTAATCCGACCCCTGCTTGAAAAATTCAACGTTAACTATGAAGGGCTTGCTCTATATATCCTCCCCGATGGTGGATACTATACCGTTCAGAGAGACTGGACCGGGTTGAATCTGTCGAATCGCGGTTACTTTCCGGATCTTTTGGAAGGAAAAGAGGTTCTGGGCTATCAGGTACTTAGTCGATCTACGGGAAAAAGATCGGTAGTTTTCGCAGTTCCTGTTATGGATAACGGTAAGATTTCGGCTTTCGTAGGTCTATCTGCCTTTTTTGAAAACTGGAATTTCTCATTGATAGAACGTTTAGTTCTGCTTCCAGATATTCACTTCTACGTCTTCGATGCACAGAATTCACTTGCTATGACAGACGATACCGCACTTCTCCTCGGTTCTCTTGACTACCCGGTGGTCGGTTTAAGCAAGAGATTGGGAGGACTCTCAACGGATGACGGGAGTTTGATCTATTCGGACGGTGATAGCTTGAATACTGCGTACTTCAAGAAATCAACACAATGCGGTTGGACATTTGTGATATCCAAACCGATAAATGATGTTGCAGAAGAGAAGGACATGGATCTCATTCTAAATAGTGTACAGAAAAGCATTCAGGAGCAGTTCAATCTCATGGACAGTTCCCTTGCAAAGGGAGCGGAAGAGATAAGGAGCGTTCTTCAGGACCCTTCCGGCATAAGGAAAATTCTGAAAGATCTGTACTCAAACAATCCTCAGGTTGTAAACGTATCTTTCATAGACATAGAAGGCGTTTTGAAGTACATATACCCTGATGAATTCGATTATGTGGAAGGAGACTGGATTGGAGATCAAGAGCAAATAGTTGAACTCCACAGGAGGGGATTACCTGTATTGAGCCAGAGTTTTGTTGCTGTTGAGGGTTTCCCTGCTCTTGATCTTGAATGGCCAGTATTTACGAAGGAGGGTGAACTATCCGGTTCTCTAAGTTTCTTGATAAAGCCGGAAACCTTCCTTGCACCCCTAATAATTCCGAAAAACTATGAACCTTATGAATTTTGGGTAATGCAGCCAGATGGGTTGATATTCTACGATCAGGATGAAATGGAAATGGGCAGGAACCTCTTTACTGACCAGCTTTACGAGCCCTTTGAGGAGCTAAGAGTATTGGGTAGTGAGATATCTCAAAAGGAATCCGGGTGGGGAGAATACAGATTCTTTTCACGCGGAATGGATACGGTTGTTGTGAAAGAAGTCAAGTGGAGTTCGGTTGGGCTTCATGGAACACAGTGGCGTCTGATACTTACGAAGAGCAATTGATTTACAATAGACCCGTTATATGCTAACGGGTGAAGGTGGTGGATAGCATGGCAGAAGCAAAGAAGTTCGACTGGATCTCTCTTCTCGTAGGTTTCGTGCTCATAATTGGAGGTATTTTTTCTCTGAGCAATCCTCTTGCAACGTTCCTTACCCTTGCAATAATGTTAGGTATCGTTGTTCTTGTTCGTGGAATTATGTTGATAGTGGTCTTCTTCAAACTTGAAAACCGAACCGGAGCTAAGGTTTTCTTCGCGCTAATTCTAGGAATATTGTTGGCCATTACGGGGGTAATATTTCTCTTCAGACCGCTTTTTGCCGCAAATGTATTTGCTTTCATAATAGCGATATGGTTTATTGTGGATGCCATTAACAACCTGATAAACGCCGATCGGCTGAAACCTGCGGGAAAGGGAATCTACTTTATGAGCATTGTCTTCAATGTTCTTGTTCTTTTTGGAGGAATAATACTCGTTCTACACCCGCTCATTGCCGGTCTGTCGGTTGCCGTAATGATTGGGATAACTCTCCTTGTTTTTGGTGTAAACCACATTGTTCTAGCGTTTATGGGCAAGGAGTCTGCATAGAAGAAGCGATTTCTTAGTAATTAATACTGGATGAGTTCTTTGAATTTGAGATGGGGTAAGGATGCATCAATCTATATCCCATCTTTTCTTTTGCTCTTTTACTGCTGAGAAATTCCAGTTCGGGTATAATGGTTATGTATGGCTCCTGATATAGTTTATACTTCATAGTCACACTCTTGTTTTCTGCATTTGATTTCTGGAAACCTCTCATGGAGTTCATGGTCATATCGTTGCTGCAGTTGTCAGATTTGCCGCAAAAAGGAGGTATTTAGGTGAGAAAAATCGCATTGGTCTTTCTTCTTTTGTTAGCTTTTATTTCCGCTTCGCTTGGATGTACTGAGTTTCTTCTTTCGCCTGAAAAAAACAATGGTTTAGTTATCTCAGGTAGAAGTATGGAGTTCTCATATCCTCTGAACTCGAAAGTTGTCTTCTTCAACAGGGGTGACAGTTTTAGCAGTCATATGCCCGATGGGTCTGAAGCGGCCTCGTGGGAAAATAAATATGGATTTGTGGGATTGAATGCTTTTGATATTCCCACAGCAATTTCAGATGGATTGAATGAAATGGGATTGTCTTTGAGCGCATTGTGGTTGCCAGGAACAGAGTATGAACGGGTCTCTCCTGAATCAGATCCTACAAAGGTTATAGAGCTGTTCGATCTTCCTTCCTGGATTCTTGGAAACTTTGACAGACTTGAATCAGTAAGAGAAGCTCTTGAAAGTATGACAATTTGGGGTGAAGAAAATGAACTGCTCGGTGAAGTGCCCCCTCTTCACCTCTCTTTGCATGACAAGTTTGGTGGAAGCATGGTTGTCGAGTTCATTGATGGTGAGATGAAAATCTATGATAATCCAAATGCAGTTCTTACAAATGCTCCTGAGCTTTCATGGCATCTCGAAAATCTGAGAAACTACGTTAATCTTAGTCCATATATGAAAGAAGGTGAAATAAACGGAATAACATATAAGGGAATGGGTTTTGGTAGTGGATACGTTGGAATTCCCGGTGATGGAACTCCTCCCTCTAGATTCGTTAGGATAGCTCTGTTAAGAGAGTTTTCAAATCCCGTTGAAACGGAAGAGGAAGCAGTAATGCTTGCCCTTCATCTTCTAAATGCAGTGGACATTCCTGCCGGAGTTTCAAAGAGAGAAGGAGATGGACCTGCATCTTTCGAGAACACTCAGTGGGTTACCATTAAGGACAATAAGAACCTCAAGTTGTATTTCAGGTCTTATGATTGCTCCACTCTGTTTCTTGTAGATCTAAATAAGGTTGATTTCTCTGATGGAAGTGAGCATGAGTCGATAATTGTGGATAAAGAATTTTCAGTCATAGATGCTTTTTGATTGGCTGGAAGTCTACTATATTTTTCAGATTTGTGTAATTGATTATGGTGAGTGATTTTCAATGTGGGTGGTTTCGATGGAGTGTATTTAGGTCTTTTTCTTATTATATATATCTTTATAGATAATAATAATTAGGTATGTTCAAAACTCGTCGAAAACTTACAGACTTCTTTTCTGCTAAGTGTTTGGAGTCATGTTCAAAACTTTTTCGCTTTGAACATTGAATGTAGATAACCTTGAGATGGCTGTTTAGAAGAGAGTTTTGGGGTTGTTCAAAAGCGTATAAGTTGTAATTAGCCATGATGGCTGGATACACAAATAGTCTTCATTAATTGTTGAGAATTAGTGGAGCGGTGATGTTCAAAACGAGGTTAGCAGAAGGGAAAAATGGAGGAAAATGATTCAGTAATTGACCTAGGAGACAACACTTTTGAACATGCGTGGGAAGCCATTTCAAGGTGATTCCTGTCGAAAAACAAGGGTTATGAACTTAGTATGTTCAAAAGATAGGTTTGTTCAGGAAAAGAATTTCCCTACATTGAGGGCTTTTTTGAAGAAGGTTTCCAGAAGGAAGAAAAGAACAGGGTGTCGCAGCCATTATGCTAAAAGATCCGCGACACCCTGTTTCAGTACAACTCCCGTAACGTTAGCCTAACCCCTTCTGACTCCATTAAGCCCTTCAAATGTCTTCTCTAGAGCAAGATATGATTCTTTGAACAGGTCGTAGAGTCTCAGGTAATCTTCTTGCTGTTCCCCGCTCGGCTCGATTTCTTCGACATCAACGACGAAATTCCGAACCGCGGAGAAATTAAAAAGACCGGCACCTACTCCGGCAATCATTGCCGCCCCGATAGAAGTAGCTTCATCGACGTTTTGCGGAATGGTGATAGTCTTTCCGAGAATGTTTGAGATCATTCGCTTCCAAATTCTGCTTTTTATTACTCCTCCAATGACCCTGATCTTACCTATAGGCAAGGATTCTTCCAGACTTTCCAGAATCCATTTCAGATTCATAGAAACGCCTTCGATTACCGCTCGCACGATATCGACCTTATTGTGGGAGGCCGACAATCCTATGAAAGTACCTCTTGCATTGGAATTCCATATCGGACTTCTCTCTCCAAGCAGATACGGAAGATATAATATTGATTCACTATGACGTTGAGATTGGCAGAGTTGGGTGTCGAGATAAGAATAGATATCACGATCGCTTTCTTTCATGGATCCATCACAGTACATAGTATCCTTAATCCAGCTGTATGAGGTTCCGGCGGCCTGCATAGTGCCGGACGGAAAGTAGAGGCCTTTTACTGCATGCGCCCCGGAAAATACTCTCATTTCCTTCTCAAGTAGAGGCTCTTCAGCAATTGTGGAAATCCAGGCCGAGGACCCGAGATAAAGGTAAGTATCGCCCACTTCAACGGCGCCTGCCCCCACGGCCGCACTACAACCGTCTCCTGCCCCGAGTATTACTCTGCATGAGTTTGGAAGGCCAAGGTCCGCAGCCACTTCTTTCTTTATTTCTCCAAGGTCGGTAATGGAGGCTTGTACATCTGGAAGCTTTGAGCTCTCAATTCCGAGAGCGAAAATCAGTTCTTCAGACCACTCTAACCTCGAGATATCAAATAGAGCTGTCATGACGGCATCGGAAAAGTCTGTCGCAAACTTACCTGTCAGGCGAAGGTTTATGTAATCCTTTGCCTGAAGAAACTTGAAAGTTCTTTCATAGAGATCGGGTTCATACTTTTTCAGCCAGGCTATTTTCAACCCCTGATACGTTGGTGAGAGCCTGGAACCGGTTATTTTGTACAGATTGCTTGCCGGAACTTTCTCTAGGAGTTCTTCTACCTGTTCGGTGCTTCTCGAATCTGCCCAAATCATTGACCTTCTGAGCACTTCGCCCGATCTATCTACAGGCACTACTGCCATCATCTGGCCGCTAATACTGAGTGCAGAGATTTCTTTTCTGTCGATTTCTGCCTTCTGAACGATTTCGGAAGTTGTCTTGCAGAAGGCAGTCCACCACTCCTCGGGATCTTGCTCAACCATTCCGGGTCCGGTGTAGAAGGTTTCATAACCGGCGAAGGATGAAGCGACGAGAGAGCCTGTTTGGCTGAACAAAGTCGCTTTATCTCCAGTTGTTCCCAGGTCATGTGCCATTATGTACTTCAAGGAAAAACCTCGCTTTCAGAGAGAATGGTATCTCATGATCTCAGAGGAACCCATTCACGGTCTTCAATAGAATCCCAATCGGCCTCGAAATTGTCGATCGCCTTCAATGTGCCGCTGTGTGAGAAAAACTCGTTGTACATACCTACAGGAAGCGACATTCCGTAAATAGGTAGCTCGGCCATCTTGGATATCTGAGTTAGAGTCTTGAAGCTTGCGGCAATCAACTTCGTCTCGTAGTCACCGTTGGACAAGACTTTCTGCATACTACCGACAACAGAGAGATCTATTCCCAGGTTTTCGATCCTGTTCGCATATGGCGCCACATAGTCGGAACCGGCTTCTGCAGACATCAGCACTTGAGGAACAGAGAAAACACCGGTAATCAAAGTATTGATATTCATCTTCTTGAATTCTCTCAATACCCTAATGCCCGTTCGCGAGAAGGGGATCTTGAGAATTATCCTTTCGGGATCTAGCCTGAAGAGTTCCTGTCCCTCCTTGAGCACTTCATCGTGACCTCTAGAGGCACACTGGACAAAAAGAGAGCCCGTGAACCTATTCAACATATCCTTTATGACTTCGAGCGGTTTTCTTCCCGTTCGCTTCAAAATACTTGGATTAGTGCTTATCCCGGAAAAGAAACCTAAATCGAACAGTTCGCTTATCGCCTGTACATTTCCATCATCTATAAAAAGCCTCATTTATGCCTCCATTCATATTCCTTTCATTTAAGATCGGCTATACCAGGGTATTTTTCGGTAAATTCCCCGTATATTGCTATCGCACTGCTGGAACCGAAAATATCCGCTCCTGCAGCCATGAAATCCTCAACCTGAGAGAGAGATTTCACACCTCCCGATACCTTTATTCCTTTCTGATCTCCAACAACTCTCTTGATTATCTTGACATCCTCTACCGTGGTGGCTCTGGAACCGTAGCCCGTACCGGTCTTGACGAAATCGACGTAAGGAAGCTTCATCAGAATAGAGCAAGCCTTTTCAATTTCGACTGTATCGAGATAAGATACTTCGATAATTACTTTGCAGGTTACATCCTTCAGGAGACCGGAAAGATAAGAGATCTCCCTTTCAAAGTAATCCCATTCTCCGGACTTCATAGCGGAGATATTGGCCGTTATATCGATATCTCTCACTTCGGGACCGAGCCTAAGAGACTCTCTAATCATATACGCCTTGGTTTCTGTCGTCTCGAACCCGAAAGGAAAACCCGACCCGCAGGCCGCCGAGATATCCGTACCTCTGACCTTCTTAACCACTCTGTCCATCAAATACCACGGAACAACAATCGCCCTGAAATTACAAGATACGCTATCGTCTATAAAGACTTCTGACTCTTTTATTGTAGCGGTCGCTTTCAGAAGAGTACTGTCGAACCTTTTAGAGAATCTGTCAATCCTTTCCAAAGGGGCACCTCCGTAATCGAAATGAGCGAGATAATCACACAAAACTCATCGAAATATATGATAGCGGTATCATAGTTATTGTAAATCAATTATATAACACAAAACTCGAAAAAATTGAACACCTATCTATGAGCTAATTCGAAGCATTAATAAAACTTGACATAATATTAGATTTTGAGATAGAATAGACATGAAATATGATAGCGGTATCATAAAGAACCATGTATTCGGACATTTGAGCAGGTGATGAGTTATGGCAGCAACGCTGGATGACATTGCGAAAGAGACGGGCCTCTCGAGGGCAACGGTAGCGAGGGCGATCGGGAAATATGGATACGTCAGCAAGAAAGCGAGAGAAAAGGTCATAGCGGCTGCAAAGAAACTTAACTACAAGCCAAACTACATTGCCAAGAGCATGGCTACCGGTGAGACGAAAAATATAGGTTTGATTGTGGGCGATATTCAGAATCCCTTTTTCTCTACGATAGCGAGAGCGATAAGCGATGTTATTGTCCCAGAAGGGTACAGTTTGATTGTCACAAGTACGGACGAAAAAGTGGAGGTCGAGAAGACATCTATAGATCGATTTTTTCAGAAGCAGGTAGATGGCTTGATTCTCGCTCCGGTTTCGCGTAGCAATTCCGATCATTTGAAGGATCTTGTGAAGTCCGAAATTCCCATAGTTCTAATTGACAGAATCATTGAAGGTCTTGATGTTGATATGATTGTCAGCGATGACGTTGGTGGAGGCTTTGAGGCGGCTGAATATCTTCTGGAGCTTGGTCACAGGAGAATCGGTTTCCTTTCGGATACGCTTGACATTAGCACAAACTACGATAGGATTGCCGGATACAGCAAGGCCCTTTCAAAGTACGGCATAGCTGAAAAGCAGTCGTGGGTAAAGCTTGGCGGCTTCAGGGTTGAGGGAGCTTATAAGAGCGGAGTCTCTCTCTTGGGTCAGAACAAAGATATTACAGCGGTAATAGCAACAAACAACTATATGGCGGCGGGACTCCTTCTTGCTGCGAAGGACATGGGAATTGAGATTCCGCGAGATCTATCGGTCATAAGCTTCGATGATATTGTTTGGTTTGATCTATGTAATCCTCCAATAACATCAGTGGCTCAGGATACGAGAGAAATCGGCAGTATAGCCGCAAAAAGAATATTGATGAACATAAAGGGTCAGCGATATGAAAAGGGGCTAACCAGACTGCCTACACGACTGATCATAAGAGAATCATGTACCTCACCAAGAGACTAATTAAACTTCTTGATAGATATTTGGAGGTGTTTGGATTGACACTGGAAGATTTTTTGACTGATGCAAAACAAAGCGTACTCTTTACTGCCCCTTCTCTTGAGAAGGATCTTTCCGCCTTCCTTGAAGAGCATACAGAAAGGATCAAGAATCTTGCGAAGACTGCTTTAGATAAAGGCTATAAGCAGATTTACTGGGTAGGTAGCGGGAACTCCTGGTGTAATCTCTATTCAGGAGACTATATACTCAACAAGATGACGGATCTTCCCTCTAATTACTTCAAGAGTTATGATTTCATATGGACGAATCCTTCAAGACTTGACAAGGACGCATTGGTAATACTGGCCTCCTTCTCTGGAAATACCGAAGATACTGCGGCAGCACTTAGATTTGCCAACGAAAAGGGAGCGACAACAATTTCATTTACAAGCAAACCCGACAGCATTTTGGCAAGGGAAGCTGACGAATCGATAGTCTACGATTCTAATGGACTGTTTATACTTCCACTCGCCGGAGCCTTCATTTTCAGTCTTGAAATGGCCAGGCTAAAAGGGAGAGACGTTTCGAAGTTATACGAGCAGATAAAGATAATGCCTGAGCTGCTGGGCAGAATATACAAGGAAGAGGAATCAAGAGCTTACAGACTAGCCAGGAAGTACCAGGAGAGTGATCTCTTTTACGTGTTAGCAAGCGGAGCGGCCTACGCTATAGGCTATAAGTTCGGACTGACTGTCTTCATGGAAAACATGAGAGTCAATGCTTCATTCATGGAAACGTCGGAATTCAGGCACGGACCTGCAGAAATGCTGGACGGTCACAAGCCCTTAATGGTCTTCCTTGTGGGGAGCGACGAATCTAGAGACATGAGCGAACGGGTCATGAAAATCGCTGAATCTAACGGTGCAGAGATAATACGCTTTGATGTGAAGGATTATGGCGACTTCGATCCACTCTTCGCCCCCTTCCTTCTGATGATCCCTCTCCAGTGGTTCGCAGTATATTCGGCGTACTACAGGGGCATCTTCGATCTCGATGAGAGGGTCCTTATGGGAAGAGGAAAGATGTCAACGGGTAATCAAATAACCTGGCCATGATTTTTTTCATAACAGGGAGGATTGAAGGCAGATGAGATTCGAGAATGTACTGGTTGTTGATCCTATCGATGGAGAGTTTGTAGGAAGTGTTGAAACTGAAGAAAACGTAATCTCGAGAATTGAGCGAATTCAAGGGGCTCAAGAATTCGAGAGAATACTGATGCCGGGATATGTCGATCCTCACACTCATGGCTCAGTAGGTGTGGACACTCTTTCCATGAATCAAAAAGATCTAGAAAAGTGGGAGAACTTCCTTTACACTCAGGGAGTAACTTATTTCCTGCCTACTACTATGTCATCGACTCCTTCGGCAATCCTTTCTCCTGCTAGAGTAGTAAGAGATTACATAAAGAATAACAGTATGACTTCAGTTGGGGGCATTCACTATGAAGGCCCCTACCTGAGTCTGAAAAGAAAGGGAGCTCAGAATCCAGAACTCATTCGAAGCATAGACCTTAAGGAAATTGAGGAGACGCTAATCGAATCGGTGAAGCTCATTACTATGGCCCCGGAGCTCGAGGGATTCTCACACGCGCAAGAACTGATACAGAAGCGCGGTATAACTCTTTCGTTGGGACATACCGATGCAACTTACGAAGACATGGAGAAAGCATATAACCAAGGCTGCGATAGAATAACCCACTTTCCAAACGGGATGAACACTCTTCATCATAGGGAACTGGGCTGCGTTGGAGCTGTTCTTTCGCTGCCTTTTTCGGTAGAGATGATAATTGACGGAATTCACTCTTTGCCGGGTTTTGTGAAGCTAATCTTCGGAATAAAGGGCCCGAAGAAGATTATGATAGTCACCGATACTATAGATGCGACAGCCATGCCCGATGGAGAGTATGAACTGGGCGGACAGAAGGTCATTCTGAAAAATGGAAGACCTACTCTTGAGGACGGAACAATTGCCGCGGCCGTACTTGTCTTCAGCGGAGCTGTAAGAAATTTCAGAGAATTCACAGGATGCTCACTGAAGGAGCTTGCAATGGTATCCTCCCTCAATTCTCTGAATTCTATTGGCATAAAGGATCGCGGAAGAATCTCCGAGGGTTATCGCGCAGATATGGTATTACTGGATGAAAATCTTTGTGTTAGGGAAACCATTCTGAATGGGAAGACAGTGTTTCAATCCTGAGTAGGATTTCTTTCTACCCAGTAATGGAGGGGTCGTGTGGAGCCAATTAAAGTGTACATCGTTGACAACGGTACGGCGGAGATCAAGACATTATCTGAACGGATTTCAAAGCTGAGATGGAACATGCACGTGGAGACGGTTTCAGAAGATCCCTTTGTCGGAGAAACCTCGAGGTCCAATCAATTCTATACACTGAACAAATATCTAAAGAGCAAGTATGAAGGTTTCTCCAGCTTGATTGACGACATGATCTTTCTCGTAAGCCTTGACGATCCTTTGAGGCCCGGTAGAATAGTCGAAGCCAATAACAGCGTGGTTCAGAAGCTTGGATTTTCTTACGAAGAGCTTCTTGAGATGAGTTTTTATTCGGTGGCTGGCGATCTTGATAATGAGATGAAGAAGATCAGAGCAGATCTTCAAATAAAGGGAATGTGTACGACGGATTCATTTCTTACGATGAAGAGTGGCGAGAAGCTTCAAGTTGAGATTTGCCTGAAGGTTCTCGACTTGCAGAACTCCATAGTAACAATGGTTGTGGCTCGAGACACAGGCGCCTACCGGAAGATAGCGGCAGAGCTTCAGTGGAGAGAGAATTTCGAACGGGTCATTTCAGAGGTTTCCGGAGCACTCAAGGAGTACGAGAACATAGATGACGCGATAGAAAAGGCGCTTGGACAACTTGGAATGCTCACTTCTGCAGACAGGTCCAATGTCTTCTTGCTGGACTACAGAACTAATTCTACCAGAAACACCCACGAATGGTGTAGAGAAGGTGTAATGAGCGCCAAACCCCATCTTCAGAACATGCCGTTCGACGATTTCTCGTGGTGGATGAAGGAAATGAAAAAAGGCGGGGTACATTCTTATGTAGTCAGTGATCTCCCTGAGGAGGCAAGCAGAGAAGCCGAAGTTCTTTCGCAGCTGGGAATCGTTTCACTTGTCGTCATTCCAATTTTCTCTCGTCAGAGGCCCGTAGGTTTTGTCGGACTTGAAAGGCTTAACGGCCAATTTGATTGGAGCAGGGCAGACATAGAGCTTCTAGAGGTCTTCGCCGGATTGATATCCGGAGTTATCGAATACTCGAGATTCATGTGAAGGGAAAAAATCAACCTGAAGGTCAGAGGCGTCAGGATAATTAAGGAAAAACCGCCTTGGTCCTTTGGGAAGAGCAGTTACAAGCTTTAGGCGAGAAGAAGAATAAAAGACTCGACGCAAGGCGCCGAAGAACATGGGCGGACGCAATGCACTGAGGAGCGTCAGTGGACGCAAGGCTGGACTAGAACATTTCAAGAAGTGATGCTGGGAAGAGCATCTCAGGAAGTGATGCGCCGAAAGATCCCGGCGGAAGTGATGCCCGGAGGATCGTCCGGGGAAGTGAGGCTGCTTCGCAGGAGGCAAAAAGGGGCCAGTCTGCTAACCGAGGCAAGTTAAAAAGCGAGAATCATCGCCGCCAGTGAAAGCTTCGCTTGCCGAGGCCAGTTCCGCTTCGCGGGGAAAGAGCAGATGAACGCCGCTAAGAACCACGTTATCCGTCAACGGTCCTCCGAAAAAGAAGAAGAATAACCAGAGCAGAAGTGATGCCGCTTCCAGATCCTACACCCGACAACCCCAGGCCCGGCTCTTCCTGGCTCTTGATCTTAAATCCCCGCTCGAGCGGGGGGGACCGCTTGCGGTGGGGTGTGTGCTCTTTGAACAACGTTTAGAATAGGTTGGCTCCTCGCAATTGAACGACAAATTTACTCTTCACGTTATTTGGTCTGTGATCCATATGTATGGTTTTAAAAGCAACCAAGAACGCACAACGAATAACCGTTATCAGAGCATTATTTCAGGCGGCAGCTTTTCCATACTTTAGATACTCGTGCACACCCTCCGCCACTATGTGGCCCTTCTCCCTCAAGGGAGGACTTAAGATCAGGATCATCAGGAGCCAAACACAGCATTCGCACGAGAACCAGCATATTAGTGGAATTTAACTCCCTGACTCATGGGTAATAATGAGCTCTCGAGAGCGGATTAAAGAGCTTTTCAATATCGCGGAACCTTACCAGCCCTCTTTGCTTTTCCCTTCTCTCTACTCTCTGAATAATGGTTTGACCAAGAACGGTTATTCTGAAAACTCCCAATTCCGTCATTCCGACAAAGCTCCTGGTCGGAATCTCTATGGTATTTCTTCACGGCTCTCCTCAACGAACGGATAACCGTCCAACGGCGAAATAGTCTCTCCAAGAGTTTTCGTCCCCGCGAAGCGGGCCTTGCGTCCCCGGATGCTTCTCCGGGCATTGCGACCTGGCGTGGTCTTCGCCAGCCTTGCGTCCACTGATGCTTTTCAGTGCAATGCGTCCCACCGAAGGTGGCATCACTTCCTCGCGCCAGCGAGCCTCACTTCCTGCCGGAGGCAGCATCACTTCTGATCTTGATGCCACCAACCGCCACCCCTGACCCCGGCTTAAGTTTGCTTCTTCGCTTCTTATTTCGTAACTGTTGTGTTATAAATGAAATAGTACGTAATCGAAATCATGGGAGCAGAGATGAAACGAGTCAATATTCTAAATGAAAGCATGATGAGCGCCCTTCTTAAACTCGCCTGGCCGGCGGTTCTTACCATGCTCTTCCAGACCGTTTACAATATGGTCGACGCTTACTGGCTCGGGAAGTTGGGGAAAATTGAGATCTCCGCTCCCACAATTGCTTGGCCTGCAATCTTCTTGCTGATCTCTATCGGTGGAGGGCTGGCAGTAGCGGGACTGGCTCTCGTCTCTCAAAATCTTGGGGCAGGAAGAAAGGAAGAGGCCTCTCATGTAGCCGGACAGGTGATTTCCATAAGCTTAGTTGTCGCAGTGATTCTAGGTCTTCTCGGTGCGATCTTTTCCGAGGCCGTATTGAAGCTTCTCAGTATTCCGCCAGAACTGCTTTCAGTAACCAATATATACATGAGAACGATCTTTCTAGGAGCTCCCTTCACCTTCACGATGTTCACTTTCAACTCACTCTTCACCGCTATCGGTGATACAAAAACACCGATGTACTTGATGGGTTTCTCTGTAACGGTAAATGCGTTTCTCGATCCTCTCTTGATATTCGGTATAGGCTTTCCGAGACTGGAGGTCTTCGGAGCCGCTCTCGCAACTGTAATATCAAGAGGATTTGTTGTGATCGTTGCGACAGTCATTCTATTCAAGGGAAAGAGAGGATTCAAAGTCAATTTCAGAGATCTGAGACCGAAGTGGAAGACTCTTGCCCGCGTCTTGAGGATAGGTCTCCCCTCCTCTGCCGGACAGTCTATAACGGCTCTCGCATTTCTAATAATCACTTCGATGGTTGCTGGCTTCGGTTCGGTGGCAACCGCTGCCCTGGGTGTGGGGAATAGGATAACATCACTTGCAACTATGTTCTCTTTCGGCCTTTCACAGGCAACGTCATCGATGGTCGGGCAGTATCTTGGCGCCGGAAGGAAGAATGATGCTTATTCAGTTGTATGGAAGGCGACCGGAATAAACGTGTTGATTGTTGGAGTGATCTGCACCGGTACGTTCTTCTTTGGGAAGGAAGTGACGGCTTTTTTCATCAATGACCCGCTTGTCTTGATTGAAGGAGAGAAGTACTTCAGAATAGTCTCCTTTTCAATACCGGTCTTCGCAAGTTACAACATCTTCGACATGGCTCTAAGAGGCTCGGGCCATACGATTCAGTCGATGATTCTCAATATCACCAGACTATGGGGAATACGCCTTCCCCTGATATACTTCTTCGGTCTGTCCATGGGAACCACAGGAATCTGGTACGCAATGCTGGCGAGCAATCTTGTGATTTCGTCTGCGGCAGCCATGGTTATCTTCATGAAGCGGTGGCTCAAACCGGTTATCTAGTACAGACTATGTCAAGTCCAATGTGAGGCAATTACTACCGTTTACAGATGATGTCTTCGATATGTTACCAAAATTCTCTTCATTGTTTCACTTCTTAATATTTCCTTATTGTCATTAGTGGTACTATTCGTACAACATGCAAAAGCTCGAATTTCTGCGTTCTGGCTAGTTAAATGCGCTTTCGGGGGAATAATTAGCTTAGAACACCGATTTTTGTACTTGCTTCGATATCAGAAAATGTGCATCAGATTATGGGTTAGTCTCATTCACTTGTAACCACTTCAGGAGGAGGTAGAAGTATGAGAAAACTCTTTGTAATTCTTTCAGTTGTTTTTCTTTCCGTATCAGCACTTGCTTCAATTAAGGTGGGCGCCATTCTTCCAATGACCGGGGGCGTTGCAGCGTTCGGCCAGATGATCTGGCAGGGTGTGGAACTTGCAAACGAGCTGTTCCCGGGGGTCCTTGGAGAGGAAATCGAAATTATCTTGCTAGACAACAATTCCGATAAGGTTCAGGCTGTGAACACCGCACGTCGTGCTATCGAGCAGGAGGGGGTTGTTGCGATTATCGGGCAGGTAATAAGCTCGAATACGATTGCCGGGGGAACGGTGGCAGAAGAGAACGGAGTTGCGATGGTTTCACCAAGTTCAACAAATCCACTTGTAACTCAGGACAAAAAATACGTTTCCCGTGTCTGCTTCAGCGATCCTTTCCAGGGAGTGGCAGCTGCATTGTTGGCGTTCAACAATATGGGAGCGGAAAACGTCGCAGTCTTCGTAGATGTTGAGCAAGACTATGCCGTAGGATTTGCCAATTATTTTAAGGAGACTGCTATTGAACTCGGAGGGAGCGTTTTCTATGAGTATTACAAATCGGGAGATCAGGATTTCACTGCGCAGGTCTCTGACGCTATCTCCAAAGGAGCAGGCGCCTTCTTCATTCCAGGATACTATCAGGAGATCGCGCTCATAGCTATCCAGGCAAGACAGCTGGGTTTCTACGATCCAATAATTGCAGGTGACGGAGCAGCAGTTCCTGAAACTATTGAAATTGGCGGAGACGCTGTGAACGGATTGTATTTCACAACTCACTATGATGCGGGAAGTCCGGCGTTGACAGAGAATGCAAAGCTCTTTGTAGAAGCCTACACTGCAAAGTACGGTGAAGCGCCGGGAACATTCACTGCCCTCGGGTTTGACACATATTTGGTCGTCAGGGACGCAATAGAACGTGCGGGGAGCACAGATCGAGAAGCAATAGCCAAGGCTGTAAGACAGACAAGGGATTTTCCTGCCGTGACAGGGATAATCACAATCGATGAAAATGGTGATGCGATTAAGTCTGTTGCGATTGTGAAGATCGAAAACGGCAAGTTCGTCTACGATACAACGATCAATCCTTAAAGAAGACGGGGCTCGAATGAGCCCCGTCCTCCCCTTTCTTCTTGATCGGCCGGAGGTGTGAGCTTGGACCCTAAGACTCTCTTACAGAACTTTATTAACGGTCTTAGCCTTGGTTCCCTATATGCTCTGATAGCGATAGGCTATACGATGGTTTACGGGATTCTAAGACTGATAAATTTTGCTCATGGAGACATCTTCATGATGGCCGTTTATTTTGCTCTCTTCTTTGTAACACTTGCTCAGCTTCCGTGGTATCTGGCGGCTGTTCTTGCCATAGCTTGTGCTGCTTTACTGGGATTTACAGTTGACAGGATTGCTTACAAACCAATAAGAAGTGCCCCAAGAATATCTGCGCTTATAACGGCCATCGGTGTCTCTTTCTTTCTAGAAAGCCTTGCGGTAGTTGTGTTTTCGGGCATTCCTAGATCGTTCCGAACTATCTTTCCCCAGTCATTGAACGAGATGATTATCATCGGTGGTCATATGGAAGTTAAGTACGGCAAGGAAGTAGTGTTGGGCGGCATAAGGTTTCCAGTAATATCACTCATAACACTTATTGTTGCAGCTATTGCTCTCGTTTTTCTTTGGTGGTTCATTTTCAAAACTAAGGTCGGAATGGCAATGAGGGCAGTTTCTCTAGATATTCAGACAACATCGCTTATGGGAGTAAATGTAGATCGTGTGATTGGAATGACATTTGCCCTGGGGTCGGCTCTCGCGGCTATTGGTGGAATACTTTGGGCAATCAGGTATCCCCAGGTATGGCCTTACATGGGCTTTATACCAGGAATGAAAGCCTTTGTTGCCGCTGTCTTTGGTGGGATAGGATCTGTACCAGGAGCAGTACTCGGAGGCTTGATACTTGGGATCACCGAAGTGATGATGGTCGGTATAATGCCGAGTGCTGCGGGTTACAGAGATGCTTTTGCGTTCTTCATTTTGATAATAATTCTCTCAATTAAACCCTCCGGTTTACTGGGTAAACAGGAAGCAGTGAAGGTGTGATTTGATGAAGCAACGGACGAAGACTTCACTGACATTGATCGCACTTCCTTTGATTGCGTTTCTTCTCTTTCTATCGCAAGAATTTCTGAACAGCTATTATTCGAGAATAATTACACTTATTGGAATCTACGGAATAATGGCTGTCAGTCTCACGCTCGTAAATGGTATATCCGGAGTCTTTTCGCTGGGACATGCCGGATTCATAGCACTTGGTGCATACACTTCAGCGCTACTGACGCTATCTCCCAAGCAGAAGGAAATGACGTTCCTCATCGAGAAGCTGATTTGGCCACTGAATTCGATTCAGATTCCCTTCTTCTGGGCGACAATAATTGCGGGGCTGGTTGCGGCGATATTCGCCTTCTTGATTGGGTGGCCGTCGCTAAGATTGACGGGTGATTACTTCGCAATTGCGACACTCGGCTTTTCTGAGATAATCAGAATTTTCGCGTTGAATCTCAATTCGATAACTAACGGAGCACTCGGGCTGAAGGCACTACCAGATCACACAAATGTGTGGTGGGCTTGGGGATGGTTGCTAGTTACGGTTGCCTGTGTGATGAGCCTTTCTTACAGTTCTTTTGGCAGGGCGTTGAGGGCGATAAGAGAAGATAGGGTTGCAGCTCAGGCTATGGGAATAAACGTCTTTAAGCATCAGCTAATGGCCTTTGTAGTAGGCGGTTTCTTTGCAGGCATTTCTGGTTCTCTGTACGGACACTGGCTAAGTACAATCGATCCAAGGACAAACACTTTTGGGATACTTCTCACATTCAACGTGCTTATCATGATTGTGTTGGGCGGTTTGGGAAGTATAACGGGAGCGATTATCGGGGGTGCACTATTCGCATTCTTGAGTGAATGGCTGCGATTCCTGGAAGGCCCTATGAATCTATTTGGCTTCAAAATCATGGGGATGAGTGGAATGAGGATGCTTGTCTTCTCAGGCCTCTTTGTAATAATCATGATCTTCTGGCCTAGAGGACTGATGGGAAGGAAAGAGTTTTCCTGGGAGGGTCTCGCATCTCTTTTCAGAAGGGGAGATAAGAGATGAGCCTATTAACGCTGGATAATACGACGATGAAGTTTGGAGGACTTACAGCAGTGGAAGAAGTTAGCCTGTGTGTAGAGGAAGGCGAGATCTTCGGACTCATCGGTCCAAATGGAGCGGGCAAAACAACGGTATTTAACATGATTACCGGCCATTATAAGCCAACAAATGGTCGTATACTGTTCAAAGAGAATGAGATAACAGGTCTTCCACCGGATAGGATTACCAGAATTGGCATTGCCAGGACCTTTCAGAACATTAGGCTTTTCAAGGATCTTACCGTCTTAGAGAACGTCATGGTTTCTCAGCATCACACGATAGCCAGCAACGGAGCAGCTTTAAGCTGGTTATTAAGGAGCGTTTCTCGGATAGGCTATGCAGACAGAGAAAGCGAAATGAAAGCCAAGGCGCTTGATCTGTTAAGTGTGTTCGGTATTGAAAGGCATTCAGATGAAAAATCTAGCTCGCTCCCCTATGGTTCACAAAGGGTTCTTGAGATTGCAAGAGCAATGGCTACCGGTTCCATTCTCCTGCTTCTCGACGAGCCTGCCGCCGGAATGAATCCTTCAGAAACTGCGAGCCTAGTTAAGACGATCAGGAGAATTCGAGATGATTTTGGTCTCACGATTTTGCTAATAGAGCATGACATGAAACTAGTTATGGGTCTTTGTGAAAGGATAATGGTATTGGATCACGGAAGGACAATAAGTGAAGGAGACCCTGCCTTTGTTCAAAAGGATGTGAGGGTTATCGAAGCCTATCTGGGTAGGGAGTGGGTAACCGTTGGAAAATGAAATTCTTAGCGTTGATGAACTGCAGGTCTCCTATGGAGTAATCAAGGCGGTGAAAGGAATCACCCTTTCCGTTGAAGAGGGAAGCATTGTGACGATTATCGGTTCCAATGGGGCAGGGAAGAGTACTACCTTGGGAGCTATTAGCGGATTGATTAGGCCATCCGGAGGAAGCGTTTCTTTCAGGGGTATCAACATAAATAAGCTCGGAGCCGCCAGAACTGCAAGGCGGGGAATTTCTCTCGTACCTGAGGGAAGAAGAATCTTCTCCAATTTATCAGTAAGGGAAAATCTCCTTATGGGTGCCTACAATAGAAAAGACAAATCGGAAGTAGAGGAGAATTTCGAGATGGTTTTCTCACTCTTTCCTGTGCTGAGAGAAAGACTAAAACAGTCTGGCGGGACTCTTTCCGGAGGTGAGCAGCAGATGCTCGCTATAGGGCGTAGTCTGATGGCAAATCCAGATCTCGTTATGATGGATGAGCCTTCGCTAGGTCTGGCGCCGATTGTAGTTGAAGAAGTCTTTCTAGCGATTCATAAATTGAATTCGAAAGGCGTAACTATTCTACTTGTAGAACAGAACGCAGCAAAGGCGTTGGAGATTTCTGAATACGCGTATGTCTTGGAAACAGGCAAAATTACTCTTGAGGGTCCTGCAAAGGAGCTTCTGGAGAGTGAAGAAGTTCGAAAAGTGTATCTGGGTATTTGAGAAGTGACCCTCAGGTCCCTTCTTGTATGGTCTTTTTCTTTTTTCTTACGTGCGCCCTCAGTCCCGGTTCTTCCCCTTGCAAAATCCTTTGGATATTCTCGAGATTTCTAGCTATCATAATCACTGCAATGGGTATCAGCAGAAGAGATATTCCCCATCTGTACCCAAAGATTCTGAAAAGGAAGATCATTACTGAAGAGACTGCGATAACGCCCGGAGCCGAGTAGTCCGTTATCGCGATAAAAGCGAGAAGTATGACCATACAGATCAGGGCGACTTGATAATCAAGACCTATAAGGCCGCCGGCCAGTGTTGCAGTTCCCTTCCCGCCCCTGAACTTCAGGAAGATGGGATACATATGACCGATCGCGGCAAAGCTGGCTGCAATGAAAAGCATCTGATAGGTCCAGTGAGGGGAGACGCCTTTAATAATCAAGATTGTTCCCAAACCCTTCATGAAGTCGATAGCTCCGGTGAGGATTCCGATCTTCCAGCCCTTTACGGCCACCATATTCGAGGCTCCCATATTACCGGTGCCCTGCTTTCTTATATCGAATCCATAGAAAATCTTACCTATGAGAAATGCTGTGGGAATAGATCCAATTAGATAGGCAAAGAGCGCAGAGAATAAGATTTCCATTTCTTCGTCACGACTTCCTTCTCGAGAACCAGGGGATAAATGCGTTTGTTTCCTTCATGTACTCCCTGAATGCCGGGTACTGTTTGTATTTCCTTTCAAGATATGGCACTCCTGAAACGAATCTCAATAAAAAGGTTATTGTTATCGGGCTTATAATTGCCCATATTCCACCTTCAATTGAAAGAGCGATGACGAATACACCCCACCACTGAACGGCCTCGCCGAAATAATTAGGGTGGCGAGAGTATCTCCACAAGCCCTTTGTCATTATCTCTCCGGGTTTCTTAGTCTTTACGAAATCCCTTAACTGCATATCTGCTATTGCTTCGACAGCGAAGCCGCAGACCCAAATAAGAATTCCGAGAATGTCCAAAAATCCAAATTCCCTTCCCGAATGGCTATTAATGAGCATTACTGAGTAAGAGACAATCACCATAAAAAGACCCTGCAACATATAGATTTGAAGGAAGGATCTGATCAATACCTTCTCTCCCCACTTCTCTCTCATCTGTACATACCGAAAATCTTCACCACGGCCCCAGTTTCTCTTGAATATATGGGTAGTCAACCTTATTCCCCAGAAGGAGATCAGTACCGTTGCAATTATCTGTCTTGCATTGAATTCGCCGTATACGAAAAGTGTGAAGAGCGCGACTAAAACGAAACCGGTACCCCACCCTATATCGACGACAGAGTTGTCTTTCTTTGCGGTCCCGATTACAAAGAATACCGACATATAGCCAACAACTACCAGAGCGTTGAACAGAATTACATACGCCATTAATTCACCTCATTTGACTTGAACGTCTGGTGACCACGTATCTCTTTCGCAAAGAATGGAGACGCTTACTGCCCCTACTCCTGCGCTTATGCCGACTACTGGAGATACCTCCATTATGTACTCGGGTTTCTTTCCGAGTAGCTTGGTCAGGCTATCTTCATAAGCCTTTGCAGTCTTGTGAGCATGAGCATGAGTTATGTTGTAGGAGACGATATGGCACTTCTTGTTCAACTCTTCAACAAAGCCAAGTATCTTCTTCATGTTTCCAAGTTTGCTGAAGGCCTTTCCGTAAAGTTTTGAATTGCCTTCTCTATCCACAGATACTATAGGTTTCAAATTAAGGGCCTTTCCTACCAATCCAAGCACCGGGCTGACTCTCCCACCCTTTACCATGTATTTCAGTGTGTTAACGCTGACGAAGATCCTTGTGTTGTTCGTCAGGGTTTCAATAGTCTCAACTATTTCATCATGATCCCGTCGTTCCTCAATCATCATTGCGGCCTTTAGTACAAGGAGACCAATTGATCCAGATACATGCCGGGAGTTGATTACGCTGATCTTCTTCCCCTTCAGTCGCTCGGCAGCCTTTGTGCTGGCATTCCATGTACCGCTTAGTTTATCCGAAACATGAATTGCTATTATTGAATCATAGTGTGTTCCGAGAAAGTGATAAAGATTCTGAAATGTGTTCATACCTGGCTGCGCTGAAACTGGGTAGTCCTCTGCAGAGTCCAGCAAAGAATAGAATTGATCGGCCTTCATCGTTATTTTGTCTAGATACTGGCTTTGACCAAAGTTGAGATACAGTGGAACCATCTGGATCTGATAATAATCCATTACTTCCTTTGGTAAATCGCATACAGAGTCTACGACGAGAGCGATTGGATATTTCCGTTTCTGGCTTACTCTATACTGCATTTCCATGTCGTCAACCTTCTGCTGAGTCACATTTCCAAAGTCCTTCAGTTTAAAAAATAACTCTGCCGGTTCATTTGTGTGAACATGGATTCTTACTTTACTCTCGGTACCGGCAACAAGAGCGGAGTCTCCAAATTCGCTAATGATTGACTTAATTCCTTCGATATTTAGTTTTGTACCTTCAATTATCGCTTCAGTACAGAATCTATTCTCAATGTTTCCTTCGTCGATGTGAACGTGATTTCTTAGCTCAACATCAGGGATTATCTCATCTTCGAGATTCACACCCTTGCCGCTTAGAAAGGTTTTGATCCCTTCAATAAATGCAACAAAGCCCTTTGCGCCGGCATCGACTACGCCGGCCTTCTTCAGTATGGCTAGTTTCTCAGGGGTTTCTTCAAGCGACTTCTGAGCGACGGCGTTCGACTGAGCTATCACTTCGAGCAGCGATTTGTCTGAACCATCAATAGCATTGAGAGCATCGGCCCAGTCCTTCATAACGGTCAGCATAGTCCCTTCAACTGGAGTAACCATTGCGTCATAAGCGTATGATATAGCTTCTTGGGCAGCTCTTGCAAAAGCTTGTCTGTCAATACTTTCTCGATTTCCTATTGCAGTACTGAGCCCATGCATATACTGGGCGAATATCGCGCCAGAATTTCCCCTCGCTCCCATTAAAGCAGCATCAGCGATTGATCTGGTCGTCTCACCGATTGAGTTGGACACATCTGTTAGCTCGAGAATATACCGCATCGTTGAAGCAAGATTTGTTCCCGTATCGCCGTCGGGAACAGGAAAGACATTTATCTTGTTCAGGTCATTCTGTACCTTTATTACGGCACTGGCACCCGAGGAAAAGGCATTGAAGAACATGGTTCCGTCAAGTAGATTCATTGATCTGGAGTCCATCATTTCCTCCCGCTGTTTGTTTTGATTATTGATATGTTAGCACAAGGAAGAGAGATTAGTCGGATGATTACAGGATAGAACAAAAAAATCGCCCGCTAAAAGCGGGCGATCAGGTTCCTATATGGACAATCGATTACTTAGCAATTCTAACTTTTGCTGCCTGAGGACCCTTTGGACCGTCTTCTACATCAAACTCGACTCTCTGTCCTTCGTCAAGGGTCTTGAAACCGTCCATCTCAATAGCTGAGAAATGAACGAAAACATCCCCACCGTCATCCTTAGTAATGAATCCATAACCTTTTGTTCCGTTGAACCACTTTACTGTTCCTGTCATACTTAAATGTTCCTCCTTAAAACTACCTTGCACCACTTGCAAAGCGATAGTGTCCTTTGGACAGATAGATTATAACACAGACTTTCAAATAAAATGCAAGCCGACTGCAAGATTAATTTGATTATTTCTAAAATTAGAGCCTTTCGGGCTTTGCTAATCTAGGGTGATTTAGATTATTGTGTTCTGTAAAAGGCTTCATTTGAGCTATCTAGATATTCCTTCAGCTCTAACAGAAGACTTCTGAATTCTCTGCACTGAGCCTCGTCAGGTTCGCAATTGCCATATTTTACCGGAAGATAGATCTCTGTGAGCTCTTTAAGGAAGAGATTAGGTTCGTTCTTAGTTTGTCTAATTAGTTCTAAGGGTGTCAGATTTCGCTGGTCATCGAAGTAAATGTCTCTGAGTAACTGATAGCTTGAGATGATGAACGTTCTGCCCTCGCAGTTATCAGAGATGAGCATGATCTTTTGACAGCCTTCCGTTCTATTTGATTCTTCAACGGGTGGTGTAGAATGTACTGTTTGCCGCTTCCCTGTGATTACAAATATAATGTAGGCAAGAAGAGATGAGAGAATCGCAATGCCGACGAGTGTTGTCCACCTGAGGATATTGTAAGCCGAAAGACCCATGCGCTCTGCCACTTCGAAATGAGCTTCTTCGTCTTCCTGAAACCCAGGTTCTTGAGGAGGAGATAGAGATGCTGAAGGTTCACCGGAGATGCCGCCGGTGCCAAATACAATGTCTTCTGAAAGAGGTAAGGATCTCAAATACATGAAGCCACCAACTAGAACTAGCACAATGGAAATCAAAATCATAAAGGGAGGAACAAGTCGCCACCAGCCCCTGAACTCACTGACAGCCTTTCTTGCTATGGAAACAACAAGAACTAGAGTGATTATGTAGAATCCAAATAGAAAGAGGGAGTCTAAAAATCCTATCTCTGATACCTCTTCTCCAATTGAAGACTCATTAGGATTTTCTATAGCTCTTATTCCAGAAGGTAACGGAACTTCTGTAGCTGCTACGGACACTTCGCCTTTTATAGATATTTCAGATTGAGTTTCGTTGATGTCAACGGCTGAGGACTTCATTCTTGCAGATAGTAGCCCTCCCCTGTAGTTGCCTAGAGACAAAATGGCTACTAAAGGAATTATGACTCCGAGAACCACGAAGGTCTTAGGAACGTTGGGCATTAAGAGCAACCGTATTAGAATAACCATAAGTGTAATGTAAGCTCCCGTATGTTGCAGTAAAGGATTTGCTGAAAGAGAGATGCCGACAATGAACAAACCGAAAACAGATAGATATTCCTTTCTGTCCATCGTAAGTACGATTCCCACTATTGCTCCCAGTGCTGAAAGTGACAAAGAGACACCCGTTCTCAGAACACCAAGAAGCAAAATCATTATCGTGAAGAAGAGAATCGGCAGCAATAGATAAATACTGCAACCAGCTTTCGTCCTTCCAAGGTAAAACAGAAAGGCTACCAGCCCCGCAAGAATCCCCGCAAACAAAGCTCCTCCGGCTAAGAAAAGCAGCACGAAACTTGCTGTAAAGACTAAACATGCTTCAGTTAGCGAAAACCTATCGATTCTCAAGATCGACAAGCACCTCCTGGATCGACTGGTTATCGCCCACAACTCTGACAACTATCTGCTCCTCTTCGAGAAGAGCGGCTCGTCTTTTTAATGACTCGATTGTTCTTGGAAGCATCTGATAAGAAATAGTTCGCTTTGTCCAGGGATCTCTTGGGTTGAAAGGAATGATTATTACTACGACCCTGCTGCAATGAGATTTCGCTTTTAGGAGCTGGGGAAGAATATCTTCTCCGAGGTACATAGAAATAATCACAACCGTTGTTGCCGGGTCAAATCGTTCAAGATCTTCTTCTATTATCTCGGAGAGCTGTGGACCCTGATCGCTGCCTCTGGTGTCGGCCAGCACTTCGGCAAAGTCAGTCCAATTCCTACCAAGGCTACTCAACCTGAGAACATCATCACCAACAATCACCAAGCCGATTCTACCTCCTGACCCATATGTGAACCTGACTAAACTAAGGGAAAGCTGTACGGCGATCTCCTCATAGTCAATCCTGATCTTTTCCCAAACGTCGCGAGCGAAGATCTCTCTTGAAAGATTCAAGTCGAGGTAGAGGATGGTGTTACTGACAGCAGTGTATCCAAACTCTTTTATCATTAGCTTACCAATCTTTGCCGAGGCATTCCAGTGAATCCTGTTAAGAGGTTCCCTTTCGTACTCCTTTATGCCTCTAAAATCTACGGGATCCTCCATAAGCTCAAAATCGCTGCGGCTACCGGGTAGCAGCTCTCTGAGTCTCAGAGGAAAGCAATCGATATTCATAACCTTTGGGAGCACAAGTATGAATTCTGGGGCAGAGTATTTGGCTGTGTGTGAGAAGAATCTCAGAGGGTCCTTTGAAGTAAGAACAAGCCCGGACAAATCTTTCTTTCCCCGTCTCCTGAAAGTCATTTTCGTCTCAACTTCTCTTTTCCCGTTTGAGGACAAGACGAAGGAGCTTTCTTTCGGTACGAAGTATTCTCTATCACCTCTAATTACGGGAAAGACAGTTGTACTCAGTGAAATGAAACGGCTTCCTTCGACAGAGTATTTAAGGGTGAGAGTCTCACCCGAGAAAAGCCTTTCTCTGTCAATAGAACGAGTTATAGTAAGTGTTTTCAGAGTCGTTCTAGACAAATAGTAATAAAGCCAAACAATCGCAGAGAGCAGTACGAATGTTACTGAATAAGCATTGAAAGAAAGCAGTGACCAGCAAACCGAAGCGACCGTTGCAACTATTAGCGGTCTCTTTCTGGACTTGATTTCCTCAAGTTCAAGCCTTTTCATACTCTAAAGGAATTGGAATAGACTGCACTATATCCGTAACGATATCTCTATTCGTTCTTCGCATTAGTCTGGCCTCCGGCCTAATAATAACCCTGTGAGAGAGAACATCCGGCGCTACTTCTTTGACATCGTCGGGGATTGTGAAGTTCCTCCCCCTCAGACCTGCGAGGGCTCTCGCTGTCTCCATCAAGGCTATTGATCCCCTTGGACTCGCACCCAACTGAATCTCTCGGTGTTTTCTCGTCTCATTAACAATGGAAACAATGTACCCAAGAAGAGAGTCCTCAACTAGTATCTCTTTTGTCTGCTTCATGACGTCAATCAGTTCCTCCTTACTTGAGACGGGTTTCAAGGCATTTATAGGGTGTTCTGACGAGATTCCCTTGAGCAGTCCCTTCTCACTCTGTTCGCCGGGATAACCCATTGCAAGTGAAATAGCAAATCTGTCCAGTTGTGCTTCAGGGAGTGGGAACGTTCCTTCGAACTCGACTGGATTCTGAGTCGCAATAAGGAAAAACGGACTCCCCATTTTGAGAGTCCGGCCTTCTACAGTTACTTGTCTCTCGGCCATAGCTTCGAGAAGGGCGGACTGTGTTCTCGGAGTCGTCCTGTTAATTTCGTCCACGAGAAGAATCTCAGTGAATATCGGACCCTTCCTGAAAGTGAACTCATGTGTCTTAAGATCCAGGATGTTCATACCGGTTACATCTCCAGGCAGGAGGTCTGGAGTGCATTGTATTCTGTTGAAGTCAAGCCCAAGCGAGACGGCGAGACTTCTTGCCAGCATAGTCTTTCCAACTCCGGGAACGTCGTTTATCAATACATGCCCTCCGCTTAAAAGGACGGCAAGAACTCTTTCGATTACAGGGTCTTTGCCCACTATCACTCTGGATATGTTGTTCACTAGTTTGCTTCCAAAGTCTTTTATGGGAATCATATCTCACCTCTCGGAAAGTCTGTGGTCTGTTGAGTTTAGCACAGAAAAAACCAACTATCTAAAGATAATATATATTCCTCCAAAAAGCGCATCTCCTAACTCAATGGAGATGCGCCTGAGATCAAACGATTCTAGTGAATGCTTTCTGGTCTAAGACTACAACCCGAATCTAATCTCATTCCAAAGGGTGTTGTAAATACGAAGATCCTCTCCAAGATCCTTAATCAGTTCGGTATTCTCAAGATCTTCGGCAGAATATACGGGTTTTTCCTCAGTCAGTTCTCTTGCAGGCACATTTGGTGAAGGCAGAAGAAGGTAATCGGATACCTCTGCCGCAACGTCGGGCCTCAGTATGTAATTCATGAAGAGGTGTGCATTCTCCAGGTTAGTAGAGCCTTTTAGAATTACAAAACTGTCTATCCACATTGTGCTGCCTTCCCACGGTATGAAGAAATCGATATACTTCAGCTCTTCTTCTGTGGCTTCATAGAAGATATTTTCACCGTAACTGTGTACCACCCAGAACTCTCCTGAAATTATTCCCTTTGCGAAGAGCTCATTATCGAACTTGACAATATTATTCTTCCATTTTAGAATCAGATTCTTTGCTTCCTCGAGTTCATCTGGATTGGTTGAGTTTACTGAATAACCTAGATACTTGAGAGCGGCACCGAAAACTTCTCTCATATCATCAAGTAGGGTCATCATTCCCTGGAATTGCGGCAATTCGAAGATCTTCCACGATCTCGGATAGACCTCGACAAAATTCGCGTTAACCGCGATTCCAGTAGTTCCTACCATATAGGGAATACTATATGTATTATCAGGATCGTAGTACATTTGTTCTACAACATCAGGATCTATGTTTGCGAGATTTGGCACCAGAGACTTGTCAATAGGGATCAACATGTCTTCCTTGATCATGATACTTGTATAATCTGCCGAAGGCATGGCTAGATCATAACCACGGGCTCCTGCTTTGATCTTGGCGAACATTGTCTCGTTTGAATCGTAATTGTCGTAAGTCACATTTACGCCATACTCCTGTGAAAAAGCATCAATAACCTCGCTGGGAATGTAGTCCGACCAGCCATAAATAATTAGATTTCCTTGTCCGAATACTAGTGCGGTAAGCAAAAGTAAGATACCGAAAATTGGTAACCTTCTGATCATTATTTCCACCTCCTAAAAGATCAACTTTCTGAACTTGCTTCCAAAGAGAGAGATGAACAAAGTTCCAACAAGAAGCAGAGTCGAAAGTGAGTTTATCACCGGGGAGACCCCGAACTTAATCATTGAATAGATTTTCAAAGGCAAAGTAGTGGATCCGGGCCCGGCAACGAAAAACGTGATAACAAAATCGTCAATGGATAGTGTCAGACTGAGCAGGAAGCCTGCCATTATCCCAGGCATAATCATAGGAACGATCACTTTTCTGAAAACTTGATGACTCTTTGCACCTAAATCTCGGGCGGCCTCTACCATTGAATAGTCAAAGTCTTCGAGTCTTGTCATTACTGTTACAGTAACATAGGAAACGCAGAAAGTCACGTGCGCGATAAAAATCGTAAAAAGCCCCAGGGGAATACCGAGGGCAACGAAAAAAATGAGCATAGATACACCCATCAAGATATCGGGAATTATCAACGGTGTGTAGACCAGCACTCCCAAATAGCCTTTCATTCTTGATTTATACCAGTAGAGAGACACGGCCGCAAAGGTTCCGATCACTGTCGCAACCAGAGAAGATGTGAGTGCAATGATGACGGTATTTGCAAAGGCTTTCCAAATATCGGCCTGTCTGAATAATTCAGAGTACCACTTCAAAGTAAAACCTGTCCAAGCAACACCTTGTCTTGCGCTGTTGAAGGACAGTATGACAAGAGCAACAATGGGAAGGTACAGGAAGGCGAAGGTAAGAGTGGTAATGGTTAAAGAAAACCTCCGCTTTCCAATTACTTTCTTGGTTTCCATCAGATCTCTTCCTCTCTCATATAGCTTTCGCGAATGGTGAACCGTCTATTGCTTTGAACCTTGTTTATTCTCATGTAAACAAGGAGTCCCAAAGTTGAAATCAGAAGGAATATCATCGAAATTGCTGAAGAAGATGGCCAGTCTCTCGCAACAGTCAGCTGTCTGGCAATCAAATTGCCCAGCATTGCTCCATCCGTCCCACCAACCAGGTCTGGAATTGCGTACGATCCAAGGGCGGGAATAAAAACTAAAATGATCCCGGCTATTATACCTCCCTTAATTGATGGCAGAAGAACCTTCAGGATAGCCTCGGTTCTCTTCGCTCCCAAATCCATTGCTGCCTCGACAAGCCTAAAATCAAACTTCTCGATTGCGCTATATAGAGGAAGTATCATGTATGGAAGATACATGTACACGATTACAAGAATTACTGCCCCTGGTGTGTACATTAGAGAAAGAGGCTTAGGAAGCCCCAGTAATTGCAGGAAAGAGTTGATAACGCCGTTTCTTCCCAATATAACCATCCAGCCGAATATCCTTACCAGAAAGTTTGTCCAGAAAGGGACGATCACAAGGGTTAGAAAGACGTTACTCTTTTTCGAGGTGGCTATGAAATAGGCTGTTGGTAAGCCGATTCCAAGACAGATAACAGTGGCAATCATAGAAATCCAAGCGGTTTTCCATAGAATTTGCCAATATCCTACGTTGCCTAGCATTCTAGTGTAGGCCTCAAAAGAGAAAGGAAGCTCTACGCCTCCATATATTGCGGATGTCAGGAAGCTGTACAGTATGATTATCAAATAGGGTATGAGAAAGAAAACCGTCAACCACAGAACGCCCGGCATCGATACAAGAAACCCTGCTAGATCTCGCCTACTCTTCAAAAGGAACACCGCCCATCTCCCTCAAAACATAGCTGTCATCCGCAAACCACCAGACATAAACATTGTCTTTCCAGGAAATAATCACTTCGTCTAGTAAATATCTTACGTGCTGTTTGAATGCCTTCATGAAGGATTGACCAATAGCTACTGTGTATTTTGTTTGACTTCCAAGATAAATCGTTTCGTCAACTACTCCCTTCAGAACGTTCAGCTTCACACCTTCGGGAACGATTGGTTTGTCCTTGGTTATCTTGACCTTTTCAGGTCTCAATGAGATTTGAATTTCCTGGCCTTCCTTTACCTCCATGTCCTTGTAGAACCAGATCTTTCCAAATCTTTCCGTGTCCAGAAGAAAGTATTCATTTTCGACTCTATCTACTTTTCCTGTGAAGAAATTGGTTTCTCCGATGAAATTGGCTACAAAGGCGTTTACGGGACTTTCGTAAACTTCGAAAGGAGTTCCAAACTGGATCACTTCGCCCTCATTCATAACGGCCACATGATCGGAAATCGACATAGCTTCACTTTGATCGTGAGTGACGTATATGAAAGTAATCCCAACTTCATCGTGGATCGTGTCAAGCTCGACCAGCATATGTTGCCTGAGTTTTGCATCTAGAGCTGCAAGCGGTTCGTCGAGCAACAAGACGGTCGGTTTTCCTACTAGAGCTCTGGCAATTGCTACGCGCTGCTTCTGTCCTCCTGAAAGTTGCGAAGGCATTTTCTCGACATGCCCACTAAGACGGGTAAGGTCAATCATTTCCTTCACTTTTCTCTTTATTTCATCTTCAGGTTCCCTTTTTAGTCTAAGGCTGAAAGCGATGTTCTCGAATACGTTCAGATGTGGAAATAATGCGTAATTCTGGAAAACGGTATTTACTTCTCTTTCATTGGGGGGCGTTCCGATAATGTTCTTTCCACCAAGAGTTATGTTTCCGGAGGAGGGATCCTCAAATCCGGCTATCATTCGAAGGATTGTCGTTTTTCCGCAACCGGAAGGACCAAGAAGAGAGAAGAACTCACCTTGTTCAATATTGAGAGAAACGTTGTTCACAGCAGTGAAAGAGTCATCGAAGATTTTCGTCACATTGGAGAGGACAACGGAGTGTTCTTTCAATTCATTCTCACCTCCAGTCATCGTTAGAGCAAGTAACAGTATATACTACTCGAGTCTTGAGTTGTGTTAATTCAAGTTGACTTAAGGAGTACAAAGACAACAACACTAGCCGCAATCGAAAGCAGAGTGACTACCGATATTCTTTTGATGATCCTGGGATATTCAACACTGAAGTATTCGCTAGTCAAAACTAGACACAAGTGAACTGGCGAAAGAAGCACTCCAACAACAGCAAACGTGTAAGCAAGAATAGTTGTAGAAAGTGTGCCGTAACCGTTACCCATGCTTAGAATCAGGGGAAGACTCAGTCCCACTCCTGCTTGAGTCACACCGGTCATGAACCCCATAAGAAAGGGCAGAAGAATTACTAGCGTAAGAGGCGGTATTGACCATGCCATAAGCTCGGCGCCCATAGATTGGGGAACCTCGGCGATCTCGACCAAATTTTTGTAGAAGAAGACAGCAAGAAGCAAGATGAACGTCTTGTACTTTAGAGACGCCACTAGTACCTTTTTCTTGTTCTTATTGACTAGCAAGTAAATGATCGATGTACCTAGAACGGCCAGCCAGCCCGGTTGATTCAGCATCACCAGTATGATAACTGCGATAATTGGCCAGGCGCTTATCATAAGCTCCTTTATCGCGGAGTGACTATATCTTAGCTTAATCGGCTTTCGAATCATCAGTAGATACCCAGCAACCAGAGCGACAGCCCCGATAGGCATTAGCCAGAGCACAAGCATATTGAGTCTTATTCTCGATATACCGGACGCAATAACCAGAGCGGGATATAGGGGCCAGAAAAACTCCATTGCGTGCCTGAACCAGTAATTAAAGACGAGACCGTCTTCATTTGATATTGTCGGATCAGATCTTGCCAGATCCTTAACCATTGGGGCAGAAAACATAGCCCCACCAGGCATTGGAAGTAGACCAATTATTGCAGGCATCAAGGCAATCGAAACCCTTGGCTCAGGGAAAAGTCTTTCAACGGCTCTCACGAACCTCGAAGAATTACCGCTCTTATCCATCGTTTCTCCCAACAAATAGATGGAAAAAACAGTGATGATTACCTTCCAGAATTCCCAGTCACTCAATTCTTTGGCAAAAGCGCCGAAATAGTCTGCCGGTGAAATAAGAAGGACAATACCCAAAGAAATCACGGAAAAAAGGAGCGACAAAGAGATGTCCTTAAAGAGTTTTAGAGATACAATCAAAACGACAATTGCAATTGCGACTGCTAAAGTGTTCATTGGTTCCTCCCGGAAGGTACAGGTTAGCTTATCGAATTATTATATAATTTTATAGAGGTAGATGTAAATGGAAAAGGAGATTTTCGTAAAACGTTATTCTGATCACCCAGAGATCATAGAGACACGAGATACCGCAGATTGCTCAAGAGTGGTTTTGAAGTCAAATTATCCGTCAGACTTCTCTGAAAATAGAAGTATTCCGCTCTATCTCTACAGTGGAGGAAAAAAGGGAACCGTTCTTTTTTTTCACGGGAGGGGCGAGAAGAATCTCGACTATCTCAGGTGGTTTCCTGCGACTTTCGCGAAATGGGGATACTCTGGTGCCATGATGATACTCCCCTTTCATTTTGAGAGAACGCCCGTGGGCCACAGATCGGGCGAGCTTTTTCTAGACCCGAGAACGGATGTTCTGAGAGAAAGGTTCGAAAACGCGGTTGTGGACGGATTAACTGTTCTTAATTACTTGAAATGGGAATGTCCCCCGCCTTACTTTTTGATGGGATACAGCTTCGGAGGCTTCATATCGGTCATAACTGCGGCGCTCGACAGGTCGATCTGTGGACTCTCGCTTGTAGTAACGGGAGGGAACTTCTACCATATAACCTGGAAGAGTTTCGTGACAGGTGTAATGAGAGTCAAATACGAGGAAGACGGTTCTTGCAGTAAGGAGAAGTGCAGAAAACTACATGGCGAAGATCACGAAAGATACATCAGTTCGCTAGAAAGTCCCGAACTGGAAATTGGAAGTGCGCCAATCTCTTGCTTTGAGTACGATCCTCTAACATTCGCGAAGTTCGTCAAGTGCCCGACACTTATCAGCGGGGCCCTCTTCGACATCTTTGTTCCCAGACGTTCTACAAAGGAACTCTCGGAGAAGATACCGGATTCGACGCTCCACTGGATGCCTTCAGGCCATCTTACCTCCATATTGTTCAAGAAGACGATACTTAGGAGTTCTATCGATTTCTTCGAAGGAAAATGTAAAGGGAAGAATGTTCTCTAAAACGCGCGCGGCCCCCGCGCGTTTGCTCTACTGAAAGACCGGGGCTGTAGGGGTTAGAGGTTTGTGGCATCGAGATCAGAAGTGATGCTGCCTCACTTCACGACTTAGTCGGCCTCGCCTCCTGCCAAAGGCAGCTTTGCGTCCGCCGATTGTCAAATATAATCAAATCCATAGTTTGGAAGAGAAAGAGGCAGTCCATTAAATTTACTGCAGCAAAAGACTTCCTGATTGAATTCGGCCAGCGACAGTCTTTCGACGGTCTCTATGAATCTGTCATAGTCCTCTGAAGGCATAATTTCCGTAAAGTAACCTTCCATTTGATCAAAGAAGCTTCGCTTGGAGATAATTTTTGCTGTTCCGGGAAACTCGAACGGAAGGCTCTCCTCTGCCCTGAAGTGTCTTTCGGCGACGATTATGCATTCCTTGAGTCCGAGTTTTTCGATGAAGCACCTTGTCAATGAGATTACATCTTTGCTGCTCCCACCGTATTCAATAACGTAATGACTGTCTTCTCTCTCGACAACTGTGATGTATGCCCTTTCACTCAAGAAGGTTTTTGCCTTACGCGCCTCCGCGAAACCCGTTGAGAAGGTTTTCTCGAAATCTGTGAAGTTTCTGATGTATCTCAAGGGTTTCATTCTGTAGAGATCGAGAATCTTTCCAATGTCTGAGATTCTCGCTTCCCTCATAGAGGCCGTTCTTCCCGGCTTCACGAGAATTCTCTTCATGCCTGGCGGCCTGACCGCTCCGAATCGCTGATACAAACCTCTGCCTCCGGAAATTATTAGTAGTGATAGGCCCATATCTATTGCGAGTTCTTCGGCCTTCACGAGATTCACGGCCCCGTAGTTCTTCCCACGGTAGTCCGGGTGAGTACAGACTGAACCGACAAGACCGACCTTCACCCTGTGTCCGAAGAAAGAGATTTCCCTAGGAAGCAGGCCGATCATCGACACCGGCCTCCCCCCCTCCTTAACGATTGTCATGTTTTCCACATTCTCTTGCGAAAACAGCACAGGAAAGATCTTTCCCATTTCACTCTTGAAGACAAGAGATGCAAGGTCAATCATTCCTTGCAAGTCTTCGATTTCTGCTCTTACGGGATTGCTCAAGAGAACACCTCCCAGGAATAACTAATCAGCTATATAATTGATAATCTCACAAAGACGAGTTGGGCGCAAGATTGTGATTAAATAGAGTTTGATAGTCAAATAGAAAGGGTGATTTCGTTGTCCGAGACAGTACACAGAATAATGCTTGATGACAAAGAATTGATAATTATCGGTACCGCTCACGTATCAAAGAACAGCGCCGAAGAAGTCAAGGCGATTATCGAAGAGGAAAAACCCGATTCCGTTGCAGTAGAGTTGTGCAACTCCCGTTATCAATCGATGCAAGATCAGGATAGATGGAAGAAGACCGATATCGCAAAGGTGGTCAAGGAGAAGAAGTCCTTTCTTCTGCTAGCTAACCTTATCCTTTCCTCTTATCAAAAGAGAATGGCAAAGCAAATAGGAATCCAGGCAGGACAGGAGATGCTGCAGGCTATTGAGTCGGCAAAAGAGACAGGAGCGCAGCTTGTTCTTGCGGATAGAGACATTCAGGTTACTTTCGCAAGAATATGGGGAAATCTTGGCTTCTGGGGAAAGACGAAACTCTTCTTTACTCTCGTTCTGTCAATTTTCAGCGATGAGAAGATTACAGAAGAAGATCTCGAGAAGATGAAGTCGGGAGATATGTTGACCTCTGCGCTCAGCGAGCTTGCCAAGTCCTTTCCTCAGCTCAAGGAGTCATTGATCGACGAAAGGGACAAGTATCTAGCCCAGAAGATCAAAACGGCTCCGGGAAAGAAAGTCGTTGCAGTTGTTGGTGCCGGGCATGTCCCGGGTTTGAAAGAAGCCATAAAAGAGGATCAGGATCTTGCGGCACTCACGAAGATCCCTCCGAAGAAGAAGACCGGCAAGATAATCGGCTGGACGATCTCGATAGCGATCATCGCCTTGATTGTTTCAACGATAATAGTGAATCGCGATGCAGGTCTTGATCAGATTCTCAGCTGGATCCTCTGGAACGGATCGCTTTCTGCTCTGGGGACTCTTGCAGCTCTTGGCCATCCACTCTCTATACTGACGGCGTTTTTCATTGCTCCCGTAAGCTCATTGAATCCGCTTCTGGCTGCAGGATGGTTTGCCGGACTTGTAGAGGCTATTGTGAGGAAACCCAAGGTCTCCGACTTTGAGAACCTGAACGAAGATGTGAACTCATTCAAAGGTTTCTGGAAAAACAGAGTCACGAAGATCCTTTTGGTTGTAGTATTCGCCAACGTTGGAAGCAGTGTAGGCACTTTCATTGGTGGAGCTGAAGTTATCAGGATCTTTATCAAGTCTTTCTTTGGGTAGTGGGAAGCTAACTTTATCAGATCACACCCATTATTGAACCAAGGGAAGAGATCTCTATTCTTTTGGGTCCTGTCCAATTTATGGATGGATTGAGATTTAAGGTTTTGGACTAAGAAGCTGGACAAAGAAAGATTGAAAAGTAAGCGAAAAACAGAGTAACAGAGCTGGTTTTATCCGGCAAAAACACGTAAATCGTGCCTAATTGTTCTTCTGATTTTGCCAGTGAATGTAATATAATAATCTAGCGAACACATTAGCTTCTTAGTGAAGCATTGATTACTTCAGCATCGACAATCAAACACACTGATTTTTTGTTCTATATTTATCTCTCTCGTTTCTTGTCGCTACCTAGACGAAACAACTTTATCCCAGTTTAACTCGTGTCTCCTTCGAAACGCTAATTTCTTAAGGAGGCGAAGGAAGTGAAGAAGCTAACTTACGTGTTGTTAGTCATGCTGTTGCTGCTTGGCGGACTTGCTCTGTCCTCGCAGAAGGGCCCCTATCCCGATCTGGTTTATTTCAACGTGAGAATGTCGGAGGATATCGCGCTGAAGGACACGGCCGAAGGTCTTACGGACATCTTCATGTGGGGTCTTTCAGGACCACAGATCTTCGGGCTGGATCAGGCCACCAGAGACAAGCTAGACCTGTATGCTGTTCCATCAGGTTCCTGGTCGCTACTGATGAATCCGATTCCTAACAAAGCGCCATATGTCGTTGAAGTAGGAGGAAAGGAGTACTTCAACGCTTTCGCAATCAAGGATATCAGATTCGCCATGAACGACCTGATCAACAGGCAGTACCTTGTTGACGAGATTCTTGGAGGAGCCGGAACGCCGGCCTTCACTATGGCCACAACTGGCCAGCCGGGAACGTACAGGTACAATCTTCTCGCCACAAAGTTCGGCTTGACGGCTGAGGGAAATGAGGCGAGAGCTTTGGAAGTCATAGAAAGCTCTATGCAAGCTGCAGCCGCACTACCGGAAAATGTCGGCAGGCTAGAGAAGAAGGACGACGGCTTCTGGTACTTCGATAATGAGCCCGTTACAATCAAGATTGCTATTAGAGTCGATGATCCTCAGGGTCGTCTAAAGGAAGGAGATTACATCGGGGATCAGCTTGAAAAGGCTGGATTGAAAGCGGAAAGGATGTACTGGGACAGAATTAAGTGCAGTAACGTTGTCTACGGAGGCGATCCCGCGGAGTTTGCCTACCAGATGTACACGGAAGGCTGGGGCGCCGGCGCAACGAGAGCTTTCTGGGAACATATCGTCGCGCAAATGTACGCTCCCTGGTATGGATGGATGCCTGGTGGAATGACGGAAGGCTTCTGGAACTATGAACAGGATGAGATCGATGAAGTCACGCTCAAGGCTTACACCGGCAACTTCCTGACAGAAGAGGAGTACTGGGAACTTGCGCTAAGAGGTCTTGAACTCGGTTTGGAAGAGGCTGTCAGGATATACGTTGTCAATCAGCTCGACTTCTTTGTCGCGAACGAATCAAGACTCAAACAGAGGTTCGCCTATGGGCTTGGAGACGGTCTAAACACATGGTCGATAAGAACGGCCGTTACAGATGATCGAACGCTGTTCATAACACAGTTCTCGGCTATGGGGTCTCTCTTCATGGATGCCTGGGACCCGATTGGAACGGATGGTTTTAACAGCGTTTATTCGAATTACATTGCCGAGAACCTTTACGATTCAGCGATGTTCGAAAGCCCAGCTTCGGCTATTCCGACACCTCTAAGAGCGGTGCCGGTTGATGTTCAAACAAAGGCACGACGTAATGAAGAAGGAGACGTTGTCGGAGATTACGAAGTACCCGCAAGTGCTATCAACTACTGCCCGTTTAACGAAGCCTGGCTAGAAGTTGGAGAAGGAAACAAGTCAATCTCCATGGCTACCTACGAATTCAAGTTTGGTAAACTTCACCATGGGCAGCCTATTACGGTCGTTGACTTCCTCTATGCTCAGGCATTCCAGATGGAATGGGCGAACAAAGAGAGCGACGACGACCTCCAGTACGAGCAGGCATATTCTTCCTATCTTCAGAGTGGTCTCGATACAATCATAGGTTGGGTTCTGAACGAGGACAACACAATAACCGTTTACTTCAATTACAACTTCCCGGCGAGTAAAGACAGAGTTGCCAGCTGGGGAGCACCGGGTATAAGCGTTTCTTCGTCAGGCCATCCGGTCGGCTGTGCCTGGGAGATAGCGGAGGCCATGTCTCTACTCGTAACTGAAGGAAGCAAGTCGGGTACTGCTTACTCAATTACAATGGATCCCGCTTTCACCGAAGTAGATGCCATTGCTCCGGCCTGTGTGAAAGATATCAGAGCTAAACTCGTCGAGATGAAGGAAAAGAAGCATATTCCAAACTATATCAAGGAGTTTGTCGACGAGGAATATGTGCTTGGAAGATACGAGGCTGCAATCGAATTCATAGACGATTATGGCCACGCCTATATCAGCAATGGGCCGTTCTATCTGTCAAAATTCGACTCAACTTCCAACTACATGGAACTGAGAGCTTTCAGAGATCCCGACTATCCGTACGAAGACACATACTGGATAGAAGAACTGAAAGCAATAAGGATGGAGATTGACAGCTTGGAAACGCCTGCCTTTGTAGCAAAGGGCAGCGATCTTCCTGTTAGTGTATACGTTTCGGAAGTCACTTATCCGATAGATGAGGCAGTTCCCGCTACAACAGGAAAGGTGACTCTATCCTTGATAGTTGGACAGGAGACACGGGAGTTCGAAGCCGCAATGACCGAAGCCGGTCTATTCGAGTGCGTGATACCGGCGAGTGCCATCGAGGATCTCGATCCTGGATCCTACGACATCATGGCAATTGCCGAGCTGGAGGGAGCAATTCCCGCTTCGGCTTCGACTTCGATAGTAATCTACTGATAAGGTTCCAGTTGAAGAGGCAGTGTCATAGACAGTGTCATAGACACTGCCTCTTCTTTCATTTGCCCAGTTAAGCGATTCAAGACAGAGTGAAAGTCTGCAACTCCAGTTGAAGGCCTTCAGATATGTAGTCCTATTTATAAATCGGAATCAACCCGTCTCGAACATCGACACTTCAGTCGAAGTTGAAATCGGGTAAAGAACTGCGAGGTCTAGCCGAAGGCAAAACTATTTACTAGATGGATCGATTCATTTTGCAAGGAATGTTTTCTAGTAGAGAGGTAAGGCTCCTTCTTCTCGCTGAAAACGACTGGAGAAGTCAAAATTCTCTGCAATTGAGATCGTATATGTAAGATCGGTTACCTTATCCGAGGAAATTCGAATAGTGGCTGAAACTACTCCTTCGATCCTCTTATTTTTTCCAAGAATTTCTCCACTTCTTCGGGAGGAATTTCAAGGTAACCGGGTTTGGCACCGGAAAGGTGGGTGATCTGAGCCAGAAACTCTAGCGTCTCGAGCTTTGCATATGCCTCTTCGATACTACTTCCTCCGACAGTAACTCCGTGGTTTCTCAGGACGAAGGTTCGCGAGCCCAGCTTCAAACCCTCGCCGAATATCTCCGCAAAATCATCCGTACCAGGCATTCTGTAAGGAAGATAGGTTATCGGAGCCAGCATGAGTGCGGTCTCAGGAAGGACATTTACAGGAAACTTCTTCTGCTGGACTGCCATAGTGGTCGCGTAAACGGGATGGGCATGGAAGACGGAAACCACGTCTTCACACTCTCTATAAATCTTCAAATGCATCCTGTATTCCGATGATGGTTCGCGCCTTCCGCTCACTTTCCTTCCAGTCAGATCTACCTCTACAAGATCTTCTTCCGTCAGAAAGTGTTTCACCATTGTTGTGGGGGTAATCACAAAATGATCTCCAATTCTTACGCTCATGTTTCCACCGGTACTCTCGGTAAGTCTTCTGTCCCACGCCAGCCTCGCAAAAAGAACCAGCTCTCTTCTCAAATCCATAATGACCTCCATTTTGTTCTATATTCTGTTCTATATATAGCATGAAATAATTATAAATCGATTCAATTATAGCCATTCACCTTCAGTGACCAGTCTCTGCATTTGGCATAGGCCAGTCGCACATCGTGCAGACAGTTCCGCTATGCGGCCGAGAATAGTTGCAAGTTGTCACTTCCAAGTTGCAAACTCTAGACCCGAAGAAGAATAAAAGATCAGACGCAATGCACCGTAAAGCATCGGCGGTCGCAATGCTGACAGAAACATGTCAGGACGCAAGGCTGGCGAAGGTCACGCCAGGTCGCAATGCCCGCTTCTCGGGGAAAGAGCAGATGAACGCCGCTAAGAACCACGTTATCCGTCAACGGTCCTCCGTCCTCCGAAAAAGAAGAAGAAGAAGAAGAAGAAGAATAACCAGAGCAGAAGTGATGCCGCTTCCAGATCCTACACCCTACGACCCCAGACCCGGCTCTTCATGGCTCTTGATCTAAATCCCCGCTCGAGCGGGGGGAACCGCTTGCGGTGGGGTGTGTGCTCTTTGACAACGTTTAGAATAGGTTGGCTCCTCGCAATTGAACGACAAATTTACTCTTCACGTTATTTGGTCTGTGATCCATATGTATGGTTTTAAAAGCAACCAAGAACGCACAACGAATAACCGTTATCAGAACATTATTTCAAGGCAGCTGCTTTTCCAGACTTTAGATACTCGTGCACACCCTCCGCCACTACGTGGCCCTCCTCCCTCAAGGGAGGATTTAAGATCAGGAGCCAAACACAGCATTCGCACGAGAACCAGCATATTAGTGAAATTTAACTCCCTGACTCATGGGTAATAATGAGCTCTCGAGAAGGAATTAAAGAGCTTTTCAAGGCTTTTGAGATCCAAGATCCTTACTTCCCTCCTACTTTCCCCTTCTCTCTACTCTCTGAATAATGGTTTGACCAAGAACGGTTATTGTGGAGACGACCAATTCCGTCATTCCGACAAAGCTCCTGATCGGAATCTCGATACTATTGCTTCACGGCTCTCCTCGACGAACGGATAACCGTTTTGTTTTGATCTTTCGAGACCCGTTTCGTTTGGCTTTTTTACTTGCAACTCACTACTTGCAACTTGAAACTTACAACTGATTCCTTGCTCTTTTCTTTGGTTTTTGCCTCCTGGTGCGTAAGTGCCAGCATCACTTCCCCGGATGTTCCTCCCGGGCATCACTTCCTCGCG
>NZ_JFHL01000027.1 GCF_003664995.1 Mesotoga sp. BH458_6_3_2_1
CTCTCGGGAAGGCTCGTGCTCAAAGGTCTCTGTTTGCCGTCGCAGCGGAACTGGCCGTGGCGAAGCAAAGACTGGCCGCCGAAGGTGACTGGCCTGCGTTAGCAGACTGGCATTGAAGATCTTTCCCCGCGAAGCGGGCATTGCCTCCTGGCGTGTAAGCGCCAGCATCACTTCCCGGGCGTAAGTGCCAGCATCACTTCCCCGGATGTTCCTCCCGGGCATCACTTCCTCGCGCCAGCGAGCCTCACTTCCTGCCGGAGGCAGCATCACTTCTGATCTTGATGCCCCCAACCTCCGACCCCCAGCCACGGTCTTTCGGAAGATCAGATCCCGAAACAAGTTCGGGATGACAGCCTCAATAGCACTGGGGTCGTGATGGTTCAACCACTTGTATTCACGAAACCCCAGACTCGAGACCCGTTTTGTTGGGCTTTTTTACTTGCAACTCACAACTTGCAACTTGAAACTTACAACTGATCCCTTGCTCTTTTTCTTTGGTTTTTGCCTCCTGGTGCTTAAGCGCCAGCATCACTTCCCCGGATGCTCTTTCGGGCATCACTTCCTCGCGCCAGCGAGCCTCACTTCCTGCCGGAGGCAGCATCACTTCTGATCTTGATGCCACCAACCTCCGAGCCGCAACCCCGGTTTTTCAAAGATCCACGATCTTCCCCGGATTGAGTATGTTGTTCCGATCAAAGGCCATTTTTATGCCTCGAATTAGATCGAGTTGAGCTTTGTCTACTATTGATGCGAGGTATTTCTTCCTCTTTATACCTATACCGTGTTCTCCGCTTATGCAGCCCCCTAACTCTGTGGTTTCATCAAAGAGCTCTTTCTCGGCCAGCGGGAGATTTCTGTTCCACTCTTCCTGAGGAAGATCTCCCTTTATGAATGTGACATGGACATTTCCATCGCCGGCGTGGCCAAAGGCAATCATTTCGAGTCCGCGCTTCTTTGCGATCTCTTCAGACCTCTTTATTAGCTTAGGTATGTTCGCCATCGGAACGGAGACGTCTTCCATGCTGTGCACCGGGCTTATTGCGGCCAGTGCCTCCGCAATAGACTTTCTGGCCTTCCATAGTTTGTCTCTCGTATTCCGGTTGTCGGCCACAAAGGCTTCAAGCCCGCCCGCTTCGATGGCGGCTTCTCCGAGTTTGACGTAATCGTCGAATATCGAATCCTTGCTGTTGCCTTCGACTTCAATTATCAAGTGAGCGCCGGCATCGGAATAAGGGAATTCGATATTCAGGAAGCTGCAGGCCGCCCTTATCGATGAGCCGTCCATAAACTCCAGAGAAGTAGGGACAACACCTGAACCGCTCATCAGCCTGGGTACTGCTGCAATTGCCGTATCGATGTTCGGGTATGGTACGAGCAATGCCACGGAATACTTCGGCTTTGGCAGCAGCCTCAACGTTATTTTCGTGACAATTCCAAGCGTGCCTTCAGATCCGACCATTAGATGGACGAAGTCCAGGCCGCTGACATCCTTCAGTCTTTTTCCTCCGAAATATGTGATCTCGCCTGAGGGCAGGACTACCTCAAGGCCGTAAACATGGTAACCTGTCGGTCCATATTTCATGACTTTGTTTCCTCCGGCGTTTTCCGCAACGTTGCCACCGATCGAGGAGCTCTCGCTGCTGCAGGGATCACCTCCGTAAACGAGGTTATGTCTGTCTGCCAGTTTCTGAATTTCGCCGGTTATCACTCCCGGTTCGACGGTAATCATCATATTTGCTTCGTCGAACTCGAGGATTCTGTTCATCTTCTCGAAGCTCATGACGATTCCACGGTGTGAAGGCACCGCGCCTCCCGAAAGGCCCGTTCCCGCTCCTCTTGGGGTAACTGGAATCATATGCCTGTTTGCGAATCTCATGATCTCCGACACTTCCTGAGTACTTACAGGGAATGTGACAACCTCCGGTCTTACGGCTCTCAGTTCGGCCGTCTCGTCTCTAGAATATCTATCCAGTGACTCTTCATCATATTTGACTGGGATCTTGAGTAGTGCTTGCAGCTCTTCTATCAGGCCCGCGTTAAGACGTCCGTAATTCATCTCTTCACCTCCGACTCAAGGGACTCGGCAAGTTCAGTCAGAATCTCGACCGCGTCTCCAACAAGCCCAATGTCTGCGAAGTTGAAAATCGCGGCGTTCCTGTCTCTGTTTATTGCCACGATGAACTCCGCGGTTTGCATCCCCGCAATATGTTGAACGGCGCCGGAAATACCTGCAGCGATGTAGATCTTCGGTTTAACGGTATGGCCGCTCAATCCGACTTGAGCTTCGTGCCCGATCCACTTCGAATCAACGATCTTCCGTGAAGCGCCAACGGTTCCGTTGATGATTTTTGATAACCTGTAGACAGGTTCCATGTTTTCAACCTTTCGAAGTCCCATACCTCCTGCGATTATTACTTCGGCGTCCTGAACTCCCTTCTGGCCCTCTCCTATTGGATGGAACTCGATGAGTTTCGCTCCTGTTTGGATCAAATCTTGAGTCACGTCAAAGTTAACCAGTTCACCTTTGCTTTCATACTCTTCTTTTAAGGGTGAGAATGTCTTGGGTCTCACTGTGGCCATCTGAGGTCTGTGATTCGGGGTCTTTATAGTTGCCATTATGTTGCCGCCTATAGCAGGCCTCGTTTGCAGAAGGTTTCCCGTTCCCTCCTCTATATCGAGACCGGTGCAGTCTGCCGTCAGGCCTGTCTTCAAGAGAGCCGCCAGTCCCGGCATAAAGGTTCTGCCGGAAGTTGTGGCCGGTGCGAGAACGATTTCAGGTGATAACTTTCTTACTATAGCGGCCAGAGTCTTAGTGTATGGTTCGAAATTGAATCTCTTGAAGCTTCCATCAACTGCCAGGATGATTCGATCAGCTCCACCTGAGAAGAGAGAGCTGGACGAATCCTCTTCGACAGACTTGTCGGAGAGGATCACTACGGAAACCGTAAGAGGCCGCTTCATGGATAACTCCCTTGCCTTTCCAAGTAGTTCGAATGTACTTGAGTGGATTTCACTTCCTCTTTTTTCTGCGATTACCAGGAGATCATTCATGGTTCACCTCCAGATAGGGTACCAACCTCTTCTTTATCTCATCTATTCCATCTCTAATATTGCTCCCCTCATACATCTCCACCATCCTCGAGAGCTTCGGGGTTCCTATCCTTACTACCCTTGTGGGTGATCCTGTCAAGCCGATCTCCGATGGATCTATTCCAAGAGAATCGTTACTGATCCGCTCTACCGGGAAGTTTCTGGCGAGTTTCTTTCCGTTCAATGTCGGAAGTCTGGGTTCATTGACGTCCTTAGTCACCGAAACAAGTGAAGGCAGGGGAAGCTTCCACACTTCCTTTCCATCTTCCACTTCGCGTTCGATTGTTATGCCCGATCCATCTAGCTCAACTATTTTCGAAACATAAGTGGCGACGGGAATACCCAGCATCGAACCGGTTTCAGGTCCGACCTGGCCTGTTTCTCCGTCGGTAGCCTTCTCGCCGGCAAGGATCAGGTCGAAAGGACCTTCCTTCTCCGCAAATCTCGCGAGTGCCACGGCCGTTGCCCACGTATCCGCACCTGCAAACTTACGGTCTGTCAGCAGCACCGCCTTGTCGGCGCCCATTGCGATTGCTTCCCTTACGGCCTCTTCTGCCACAGGAGGTCCCATAGAAACAACCGCAACGGAATGATCACCGGTCTCTTTGATTCTCAATGCCGTTTCCAGCGCGTGCAAATCGAGAGGATTGATAACGGTACCAACTCCCTCTCTTATCATTGTTCCCGTTTCGGGATTGAGCTTCACCTCATCGGAATCCGGGACCTGTTTTAGAAGAACGAGTATTTTCAAGACAATTCCCCCTAGTCGTGTATTCTCTATTCAATCTTAATACACACGCCGATTACTTTCGCGGCCGTAGTCAAGACTCCGAACCTTGGTTCTATGAAAGAGTTGGTTTGAGCATGTTGTCAACTATTGAACGTGTGCTCTTAAAACTGATGAAAACTTAGTTGCTTGATTTAATTGTTAGCACAAAGTGAAAGAGCACATACGTAGACGACAAACACGGTTGAGTTTTTTTCAATAATATTGCTTTTGAGTTAATGAAGATTACTTGTTAGCCAGATTGGGAGCGATAAATAAGACCTACAGATGATTCTCACAAATTCCAGATTTTTAGGACTTCTATTATTCGTAATGATTGTGCTATTATATCTAAATCGGGGTGAATCGATGAAGACCAGGAAGGCTTTTTTGCCACTTTTTCTTGTTCTCTTGTGTACTTATGTTTATGCAGATAAGCTCACTTTCGGTGGGGATAACGCATATCCTCCGTATGAGTTTGTTGATAAAAACGGTGAGCACACGGGATTCAATGTGGACTTGATGAATGCCGTTTCTAGAGCCGCCGAGCTGGATATAGAAATCGAGCTCGGTGAATGGGATCTGGTGGTCGAAAGGTTCAAGTCGGGAGAACTTAACGGATTGATCGGCATGGCCGTCACTCCTGAACGGCAGAGGATATACGGTTTTTCGATTCCCCACAATACTCTGCACATGGCGATCTTTTACAGGAAAGATTCCGAAGAACCTGACGTAGATGATCTAGAAGGAAGGGAAATTATAGTTCAGCGAAACGGTGTCATGCACGACTATCTGCTTGAAAATTCCATCACAGAGAAAATTGTCACTGTTGATTCTCCACTTGAAGGACTCAAGCTTCTCTCATCCGGTAAGGGTGATTATGGTCTCTTCGAGAAGTACCAGTCTCTCTATTTTGCGAAAGAAAATGAGATCCATAATCTCGAGGTTTCCGGTGCCACAGTCTTTGAAAGAGACTATGCCTTCGCCACCGCAAGAGACGATTTTGTTCTTCTTAACAAGCTAAATAAAGGTCTTCTCCTTGTCAGAGAGAGCGGTGAGTACAAGGATATATTCGAGAAGTGGTTTGGCTCAGCAAACTGGTTTGAACAGAATAGGAAGGTTTTGCTCTGGTCTGTTGGAATATTAGTTGCCTTCATAGTTGTGCTGTTCGCTCTCTGGATTTGGAACCATACTTTGAAAGGGCGAGTAAAGGCAAGAACCGAGGAGCTCGAGAAGAAGGCAACTGAAAACGAGCGCCTTAGGGCGAAGATAAGAAGTCTCCACGATATTGCCTTCAAGATGGAGAACTGTATCGAGGAAGAGGAAGTTTATGATCTCATTGTTGAAGCAGCCACTGACATTCTCAGCTTTGACTATTACAGTCTTGACATTGTCGAGGGAGACAATCTTATTGTAAAGAGGAACTCGGAGAACATTGAAGTCAATACAAGGGTTCCAAAGTACGAGGGAATTGCTGGAAAGACTTTGAAGACGGGGAAAACAATAATAATCGATGACGTTTCGAAGGAAAATGATGCAAGACCTTCAAGCAGTAAGATCAAGGCTCTACTTAGCGTTCCTGTTGGAGATTACGGAGTTTTTCAAACGGTCACCATTGAATCCGGAAGCTTCAAACAAGAAGATGCCGAGCTTGCCGAATTGTTGATGCTTCATGCTCTTGGAGCCTTTGAGAAAATCAAAAAGACCAAAGAAATACGTTTCCTTGCTTTCCACGATTCACTGACCGGTCTTTACAACAGGACCTTCTTCGATGAGGAAGTATCTAGAGTCGACACTTCGAGAAATCTTCCTATTTCCGTCATTTTTGCAGATGTTAACGGGCTGAAGTCACTTAACGATTGCTTCGGCCATTTCTACGGCGACGACTATCTGAAGACGATATCTCGCACAATTAAGGAATCTTGCAGGCACGAGGACCTAGTTGTTCGTTGGGGTGGAGATGAGTTTGTTGTCCTTCTTCTGAGAACAGACACCGAAAAGGCAGAGGAAATCGTCTCAAGGATAGAGGAAAACCTGATCAAGGTGGAATGTTTCTCTGTCGAAGCTAGTGCCTCTTTTGGTGTCGCCACTAAGAGAGATCGGGCAACTGATTTTTATGACGTACTTAGAAATGCAGAACTTGCAATGTATTCGAAGAAAAGAGAACTGGACTGTAAGACTAAGTCCAGAGGACTAACCTTTCCAGAAACAATCAGCGATGAATGAGAGTGATTAAAGACGATTATGTCTTCTTTTTTGCTCTAAACTTCTTGCCGCTAAGATTTCCTCTGTTTTTCAAATTTGTTTCGAGTTCGTTCGCTTGCTATAATAATGGTGTTTGTACGTACATGTGTACATGCGTATGTACAGAACAACCTTATAAGGAGGGTTTTGCTAATGCGAAAAGTACTTATGCTACTTGTCATGGCTTCACTTCTTTTCGGAGCCACACTAGGATTTGCAGTTTACGAAATTGCCTTCATAGTCAAGGCAACGGATTCTGACTTCTGGCAGTACACGATAGTTGGCGCCGAGAACGCCGAACACGATCTACAGGGCCTTATTAATGTCACGGTTTACGGACCTCCGTCCGAATCAGACATCGACAAGCAGGTCGCTATTCTTGAGGACGTTGTCAACAAGAAGCCCGACGCAATCGTTATTTCTTCGACAAGCTCGGAAGCTCCTTCTCTGATTCTTGACGAAGCTTACAAGCAGGGTATCAAGATCGTTCTCATTGACAACTTCGTCTATGATACCGGATACAATTCATTCCTCGCTACCAACAACAGAGTAGGAGGCGCTCTTGCAGCCGACAAGCTTGTTGAGTATCTCAAGGCAGCCGGTAAGGATCTCAAGGGCAAGATCGGTCTCGTAAGTGCAATGGCTGGTGTTCAGGTTCTTACAGATAGAGACGATGGATTCAAGACAAGACTTGCCGAGATAGCTCCTGATCTAGAAGTCCTCCCCACGATCTATGTTGACAACGACATTTCTAGAGCAGCCAACGCAACGGAAGACCTCTTGATCGCTTACGACGATCTAGTTGGAATGTTTGCAGACAACAACCACACAGGTGACGGAGTTGCCAGAGTTATCGAACTTCAGGGTCTTCAGGATGAAGTAATCTCAGTTGCATACGACTCAGACCCGCAGGAAATAGATGCTCTCAGAAACGGCTCCTTGAAGGCTCTTATCGTTCAGGATCCTCACGGTATGGGTTACAAGGGTGTCATGTTTGCCTTCATGGCAATCAATGGCGAACCGCTTCCTGAGTACTATGATACGGGAGTGTACGTAATCGAGAAGGACATTCTTGATGACTCTATGTGGGTTCTCGACCCATTCTCAAGAAAGAAGTACTGATAAAGTAAGTTTCTAAGGATGATGGGCAGCGAAAGCTGCCCTTTTTCAGAAATTTTTGCCTATCCCGGGAGGTATTTATGAATAGAGACATTCCTTTTAACAGGCGTTTCGATAATACTTTGCTGAATCCCGAATCAAAGTGGGAGGATATTGAGAGCTTCGTTGACGAAACACTCGAGTACAATTTCAGAAATGTAGTTGTGCCTTGGTATGCGATCCCTACTTATGTCATTGAAAAGGTCAAGGGAACTGAAGTTGGAATTAACGTGGGTCCCGGAGGCTTTCCGCTCGGTATGGTTCCCACAGAGTTGAAAATGAGAGAAATCGAATACTACATGTCTCTCGGAGATGCGGTTACTGATTTCGACATTGTGATAAACGTATCTGCAGTCAAATCGGGGAACTGGGATCTGATGGAACGGGAGTTCGTAACTCTTTCCGAGCGTGTAAAGAAAGGAAACAGAGTCTGCAAATTCATAATCGAGACCAGCAGATTGACTGAAGAGGAAATAGTCAAAGTATGTGAATTGATAGTAGACGTTCCAACAATCGACTTCGTGAAGACCGGGACGGGTTTTGGTCCCAGAGCAACCTCTTATCGCGATGTTGAACTGATTAACTCCGTCGTTTCCGGGAAGAAAGAGATCAAAGTTTCCGGCGGCGTCAGAACTCTCGAGCAGGTCGAGAGATTCATGGAACTTGGAGCAACAGTCTTCGGTTCGAGTTCCAGCGTCTCCATATTCAAAGAATATGAAAAGAAATACGGTGGCTAAAGGAGAGCGATGACATGCCCGAGGAAAAGACCGTAATTGAGCTAGAAGGTATAAACAAAACCTTCCCTGCCGTTAGAGCTCTTGACAATGTCTCCCTCTCCGTCAAGAGTGGTGAGGTAAGAGGCCTTGTGGGAGAGAACGGAGCCGGGAAATCCACACTCATAAAGATAATTACAGGAGCTTATACAAAGGACTCAGGAACAATGATCTTTGAGGGAAATGAAATTACCAGAAATTCACCATTGATATCGAAAGCGTTGGGAATCTATGCCGTTTATCAGGATGTCATGGTCACTCCCGATCTTTCAGTGGCAGAAAACTTCTTTCTAGGGCAGCAACCTAAGATTGGCCCATTCATAAACTGGAAGAAGATGTACAAAGAATCAACGGAGTTTCTGGAAAACATCGGTCTGGATATAAACGTTCGCAAGAGCATTAAAGAGTTGAGTATAGCTGAAAGTGAAATGATTACAATATCCAAGGCACTCTGGCAGAAACCCAAACTCGTCATCTTTGATGAACCGACCGCCGTGCTTACAAGAAATGAAACGAAAATCCTCTTTCAGATAATAGATGAACTCAAGAATCAGGGAACGGCCGTAATCTATATCTCGCATAACCTTGAAGAAGTCTTTGACATATGTGATACTGTTACCGTTTTGAAGGACGGGGCCACGGTGGGAACTTACACAACGGGAGAGCTTGATAACGTTGAGAAGCTGATCCCTCTTATGGTTGGCAGATCGATTGAGGAGATGTATTCGAAGAAGGATACAGAACCAGGAAGAGAATTCCTAAGGGTTGAGAACCTTTCCGGAGAGAGATTCGAGAATATCAGTTTTCATGTCAGGGCAGGCGAAGTCGTGGGATTTTTTGGTCTGGTGGGCGCTGGAAGAACTGAGATTGCAAGGGCGCTTTTCGGTGCCGATTTTCTTAGAGAAGGAAAGATATCTGTTGAAGGCAAAAACGTTTCGATAAAGACACCGAAGGATGCGCTGATGAAGGGTATTGGCTATCTTCCGGAAGACAGGAGAAAACAGGGAATCTTCTTGCAGCAGGATATAGATTTCAACATAAACATAATTAACTTCGACAAGGTGATGACGGGTCCTGTCATCAACTACGGGAAGGCTCATTCACAGGCCAGAGACTATATCGACAAGCTTTCTATAAAGATCGGCAGCATCTTCCAGCCGGTTTCCGAGCTGAGTGGTGGAAACCAGCAGAAGGTAATCATCGCGAGATGGCTGTGCAAGAACACAGATGTTCTAATCTTCGATGAACCGACCGTCGGAATCGACGTTGGGACGAAATCAGAGATATACAGACTCTTCGGTGAGATTCTTTCCAGCAACAAGGGAATAATTCTAATCTCTTCCTACCTTCCCGAACTCATGGGAATGTCCGACCGTATATACGTTATCTCAAACGGTAGAATGGCGGGAGAGGTCCATAAGAAAGACTTTTCCGAGGAGTTTTTGCTGACACTGGCAATGAAGAACATTGTCTCAAGAGAAAAGGTGAAGGAGGCGGTCTGAAATGGCTGGAAGGAGAGAAAGGAAGACATTTACCGAAAAAAACCTTTTGATCATTCTGGTTGTGATGTGGGTCTTTCTGGCCATCGCAACTGGAGGAAACTTTTCCTCATGGGCTAACATAACCAATCTAATTAGGCAATCATCAATAAATGGTGTTGTTGCTATCGGTATGACCCTCATAATCATAACTGGCGGAATAGATCTTTCGGTTGGTTCTATAGTTGGTCTCAGCGGAATGGTATTTGCGATTTTCACCTCTACTAGGGGAGAATTCCAGTTTCCGACAATTGTAGGTATATTGCTGGCTCTAGGAATCAGTGCGCTGATAGGTCTGATCAACGCCGTTGCCGTACATGATGGAAAGGTCCCGGCTTTCATTGCAACGCTAGGTATGATGACACTCGTAAGAGGTGTCGTAATGTACATTTCCAGCGGAAGAATGGTGACCGCCGTCCCGCTGGAGTACAGGAGATTCGCGGTCCTGGAGTTTTTTGGAATACCGGCACTAGCCTGGACGTGGATCATTCTTGCCGCCTTCATGATACTCGTGCTCAAATACACGAAATTCGGAAGGAATCTGTACGCCATAGGTAGCAATGAGGAAGCGGCAAGGCTGTCAGGTATAAATATCCGGCGGAACATGTATTCTTTCTACATTGTGGCCGCTTTGTTCAGCGCTATAGCCGGTTTGATGCTCGGAACGAGAATGGCCGCAGGGGTCCCGACAGGAGGAGACGGTTACGAACTTGACGCCATAGCTTCGGTTGTCATCGGAGGAGCAAGTCTGAGCGGAGGAGTAGGAACCGTTCTCGGAACTGCCCTTGGCGCTCTTATAATCCAGACAATAAGAAATGGCGGTAATCTTCTAGGTGTAGATCCATTCATAATGCAGATCATCATCGGTGCAATAATAATCCTTGCAGTCTTCTTCGATCAGTTCATAAAGAGCAGGAAGAAGGGCGAAGGTTTGAAGAAGCTCTTCAAAAGGGCGTGATAAATCATGAAGATAAACAAGTTCTTTCATGTTGCAATAGAGGTTCCCAATCTCGATGAAGCGCTCGAGTTCTATTCAGGTCTTCTCGGTTTGAAGCTGATCAACAGAGAGAAATTGCCTGAAAAGAAACTCGAAGTAGCGTTCGTTGCCGGCGAAGGTTGCGAAATCGAACTTATGTGTTACGAAGATAGCAAAGAGAGGCAATTTGCTCCCGAATCACAGTCGCACTTTCAGCATCTCTCCTTTGCTGTAGATGACATTGAAAAGGCAATGGATTACCTGAAGAACAACGGCATTGAACTCGAGTCGCCCGATCCTATTCCGGTTTTTGACGGAAAGGTTTTCTACAACACATTCAAAGGCCCTGGCGGTGAATTGCTGGAGATCGCGGAAGAGAAGAGACCAAGATAGAACTATTAGATTGCTTGGAGGTATCAGATGAATAAAGTGACGGTATTCGGTAGCTATGTCATGGACCTCACTACCCTTTCTCCCCATATACCCGTTGTAGGAGAGACAGTCTTTTCCGGTCCCTTCAAGATGGGCCCCGGAGGAAAGGGATTTAACCAGGCTGTGGCTGCCAGAAAGGCCGGATCTGACGTCAAGTTCATGACCAAGATCGGCAAAGACCTTTTTGCTCCATTCGTGAAGGGGGCATTCGATAGATTTGGAATCACAAAGGAGTATCTTCTCGAGTCGGATACTGCCGGAACCGGTGTCGCTCTGATAATAGTAGATGAGAACAATGGAAACAACGCTATTGCAGTTGCACCGGAGGCATGCAATGAGTTGACTGTTGATGATGTAAAAAGGAACAGAGATATCTTCACTTCTTCCGATGTCTTTCTCACACAATTTGAAGCGAATCTCGATGCAACTTATGAGGCGATAAAACTCGCCAGGGACTCCGGGGCAAGAGTCTTGTTAAATCCCGCACCCGTAAAGGAATTTGATCATTCGATCCTAAAATATGTCGACGTTATTATGCCGAACGAGATAGAGGCCAGCCTCATGACAGGTATTCCCCTAGACGGCATCGATTCGATAGAGGCCATAGCATCTGAATTGAAGAAGTCGGTGGACACTGTGCTCATAACTCTCGGAGGTAAGGGGGTCTACTGTCCATCGGTAAATGGAGGGCTTGTTCCCGCCTGCAAGGTGAAGACTATCGATACAACCGGAGCTGGAGATGCATTTGCTGGCGTTTTTGCGGCATATCTCTCGAGGGGAGAGGGATTGGAAAGAGCCATCGACTACGCCCGTGCCGGAGCCGCCATTTCAACGACAAGATTCGGCACTTCTCCTTCAATGCCTGAAAGGGAAGAAATCGAAGCTCTGGTGAAGGAGATAACTGGGGGCGATAAGAAATGAAATACGTTATCGCATACGATCTGGGAACTACCGGGAACAAGGCGACACTCTATGGAGTAAACGGGAAGCTCCTCGCGAGTTCCTTCTCAGGTTACAAGACCTATCATCCCGGTCCGAATCAGGTAGAGCAGGATCCTCTGGAGTGGTGGGAGTCCGTCAAAAAGACGACCTCGGATCTCATTGCCAAGGCCGGTGTCAATCCCGAAGAGATAGTTGCTATAAGCTTCAGCGGACAGATGATGGGAGCCATCCCCGTGGACAAAGACGGAAAGCTTCTTAGAAGAGCCATCATATGGGCCGATCAGAGAAGCGTCGAACAGTCGGCAAGGCTCGAAGAAGTGGGCAATGATTTCGTCTACAGGCTTACCGGATCGAGGATAACGCCTACTTACTCCGGTCCGAAGATTGCCTGGATAAAGGACAACGAACCTGAAATATACAACAAGGCTTACAAGTTCCTGAATGCGAAGGATTACATCGTCTCCAGGTTTACCGGAGAGTTCGGAACGGACCATTCAGATGCATCAATGACGCTTCTCTTCGATATCGAAAATCTGAAATGGTCGGAAAAACTCGTTGAGGTTCTAGGGCTGGACATGGAGAAACTTCCCACCGTGACCTCCTCTACGAATGTCGTCTCGGAGATACTGCCGAAGGTGGCGGAGGAACTGGGACTGTCGAAGAAGACTCTAATAGTCCGCGGCGGCGGGGACGGCGCATGCGCCTGCCTCGGAGCAGGAGTTGTCAGTCCAGACGAGGCTTATTTATATCTCGGTTCGTCGAGCTGGGTGAGTACATGTTCCACGGAACCGATCTTCGACGAGAAGTCGAGGACATTTAACTTCGCATATCCCATTGAGGGTTTCTATTGCCCGACCGGAACAATGCAGGCCGGGGGAGCTTCGTATCACTGGGCTAAGGACGCTCTCTGCCAGCATGAAGAAGAGAAGGCAAAGGCGCTGGGGCTGAGCGCATTCACTATTATGGACGATCTTGTTGACCAGACAAGACCCGGTGCGGGAAACCTGGTCTTCCTGCCTTATCTGCTTGGGGAGAGAAGCCCGAGGTGGAACATCAATGCTAGAGGAGCCTTCATTGGACTGTCCTCGACACATAGAAAGGCCGACATGCTTAGAGCGGTACTCGAAGGTGTGGCCTTCAACCTGAAAATAGTCCTGGATATTCTCGAGACTAAGGGAAAATTCGACAAGATTCGCCTTATCGGCGGAGGAGCAAAGGGAAGGAACTGGAAACAGATTGTGGCCGATATATTCGGAAAGACGGTTACGGTACCCGAGTATCTCGAAGAGGCAACCTCAATGGGAGCGGCCATTATTGGTGCTGTTGGAGCTGGAGAGATGACGTTCAAGGAAGCGTCTACTTTTGTGAGGGATGTTCAGTTTATCGAGTACAACCCAGAGAATCACAGGTACTACGAAAGACTTTTCGAAGTTTTCGATAAGGCCTACAGTTCGCTCATAGAAACCTATGAAGACCTTGCTAAACTGAGACCGTATTCGAATTAGCCTGTTTGTCTCTCGAGTATCGTAAAGAAGGATGTGATTTCATCATGCTTTTTAATGCAGACAGAAGAATAGCCCTTGATAGAGCAAGTCCGGTTCCACTCTACTACCAGATATACAGGATAATTTCTGATTATATGAAGGAACCGGGCGCCGTTGGCAGAAAACTTCCAACGGAAGAAGCAATGATGAAAGTGTTCGATGTTAGCAGGGCGACCGTTAGGAGAGCTTTACAGGCCTTGGAAAGCAGCGGACAGATCTCCAGGTCCCGTGGAAGAGGGACTATCGTAACGAACAACGCTTCTCAGGAGCAGCTTACAACCATCCGAAGCTTCACTGAACAGATGAGGCTCGAGAGCCATGTGCCGATAACGAAGGTTGTTGAGGTAAAGAGAGTCAAGGCCGGTCCTGAGATGGCAAGAATTCTCCAGGTATCGGAAGAGGAAGAGCTGCTTCAGGTTACCAGACTGAGGGGAAATGAATCCTACTTTCCTCTTGCGCTATTTATATCCTTTCTCACGTCTAGATCAAACCTAACGGGAAAAGAAAACTTCGAGGGTTCTCTTTATGAACTGATGAGAAATAAAGGAACGGCCGTTGTTGAGGGAGATGCGATCATAGAAGGACGGCTCGCCGAGGGGAGAATAGCGAAGCTTCTGAGGATAGAAGAGGGAGCGCCGATCCTATATTACGAAAGAGTTGGTTGCACTGCCCTGGGTGAGCATGTGGAGCTGGTGCAGTGCTGGTACGAAGCGACCCACTATAAATTCCGGATACATTTGACTACAAAGATTTGAAGGGAGCGATAATTATGAAGAAAAGTGGAATTCTAAATAAAGAGATATGCAATCTTATAGGTTCGATGGGCCACACAGACTTATTGGTAATATCTGACTCAGGTCTGCCCATTGCTTCCGACAGATACAGGATAGATGTCAGTATTGTAGGCGGGAAGCCAGGTGTCTTCGACGTTCTCGATCCTGTTCTTGAAGAGTTGGAAGTCGAGAAGGTGATCTTCTCTGAAGAGATGAAAACCGTTAGTCCGAAGTGTCTTGAAGATACTTTGAAGCACCTGCCCGAAGGAATAGAAGTGGAATTCGTTCCCCATGTCAGATTCAAGGAACTCACCAACAAGCAATCAAAGGGAGTTATCAGAACCGGCGAGCAGATACCATACTCCAGTATCATTCTCGTTGGCGGGGTAACCTATTGATGATCCGTTTACAACTAGCAAACGATACTCACATAAAGGCCAGCTTTCTAAAGACCGCCAGAGAAGTTGCGGATTATATAGACATTCTCGAAGTCGGTACGCCTGCCGTTCTTGCGCACGGTGTGGCTCTGGTAAGAGAGATAAGGGAAATCCTGCCGGAACATGAGATTCTTGCAGATATGAAGATTGTTGATGGAGGTTATCTCGAAGCGGCGATGGCCTTTGAAAACGGGGCGGATATCGTAACGGTTCTCGGATTCGCTTCCTTCAAAACGATTTCGGAAGTCAGGAAAGCTGCCGATCAGTTTGGCGGAGAGCTAATGTTGGACACAATAGAGATTTCGGATCTCCAATCCTTTGCCGAAAAGGTCTCTCCTCTATCACCGGATTATATATGCATCCACACCTCGGCCGATCTGAGCGGTGTAGGTGAGAGCATGCACCTTCTTGAGTACGCGAAAAAGATAGAAATTGTACGGAGAGTTCTTCCAGACGCAAAGATCGCCGTTGCTGGCGGAATATCTCCCGACAATCTCTCCCATGTCTTCCCGCTGAAGCCCGATGTAGTGATCGCGGGACGATCGATCTGGGAGGCTGATAACCCTGCAAGAGTGGCCTCGGAGATAAAGAAGAGACTGGAGAAGGGCTCATGAAATTTGAAAGCACTCTTGATCTTGTTATTGACGAGATAAAATCAGTCCTTGCCGGAGTTACAGATGAATCAATCGAGGAACTTTCCGGGAGTATTCTAGAAGCAAAAAGAGTCTTTCTCTTTGCGATGGGCCGCTCTGGCCTGGCGATGAAGGCATTCGCGATGAGGCTCATGCATCTAGGCTTGAAAGTCCATGTTGTGGGTGAAGTGACCAGCCCCTCTTTGGGAGAGGGAGACCTCTTAATCGTCGGATCTGCTTCTGGGGAGACTCCTTCTGTGGTTCTTAACTCCAAGAAGGCACGAAAAGTTGGAGCCGGAATAGCTTCTATAACTGCGAGCAAGGAATCTACAGTAGCAGGACTCAGCGATATGGTTATTACAGTTCCCACGAAGACACCCAAAGTCCCCGATAGGGCTGGTGTCTCTTCGGTTCAACCGATGGGGAATCTATTCGAACAATCACTGTTGATTCTAACGGATATTATTGTAATGAATTTAATGGAGAGATTGAGCATAGATTCGGAAATGATGTTCAAGAACCACGCAAATCTCGAATAAGGGAGGCGAAGGAATTGAAGTACAAAAAAGTGGAGAAGATAGAAGAGAAACTGTCGGCGCTCGGTTACGGTTGCTGGGGAATCTCAGGCCCCTCTTTCTGGGATGGGACGACTGATGAAGACTCGATCAAGACGATCCAGAGGGCAATAGCCGGAGGAATAAACTTCTTTGATGTTGCGCCTGTGTACGGTCTGGGACATGCAGAGGAGGTCCTCGGAAAGGCAATGAAAGGCTCCAGGGATAAGATCTTTATTGCAACCAAGTGCGGTCTTCTCTGGGACGATCAGGGAAGAACGAGAAACTGTCTCAAACCGGAGAGCATAAGAAAAGAGATCGAAGACAGTCTCAGAAGACTCGGAACGGATCATGTAGATCTCTATCAGCTTCACTGGCCCGATCCGGAGGTCAAAATCGAAGAGACGATGGAGACAATGGTCGAGCTGAAGAATGAGGGAAAGATCAGATACATTGGGCTGTCAAACTTCTCTATTCCCGAGGCAAAAAGGGCAATGAAGGTTGGAGAGGTATGCAGCATGCAAGGTCTCTACAACATGCTCGAAAGGAACCCAAAGAGCTATCACAATATTCCGCTCGATTACAAAGTCGAAAAGGAAGTCCTTCCGTTCGTTTTGAAAAATAGAATGGCATTTCTGCCATACAGCCCGCTCTTTCAAGGTCTCTTGGCTGGAGCGATAAGCGATAATAAGAAGTTTACTGAACACGACGTGCGGGCAGCAAATCCGAAGCTAAATACACCTGAGTTCAACAAGTACTACGAAGTTGTCGTGGAACTGAATAAGTTGGCACATGAGGTAGGAAAGCCGCTGAGTCACATAGCCATTAACTGGCTTATCAGAAACGAAGCGGTGACTTCGGTAATTGCGGGCGCTCAGAAGGTCGAACAGCTTGAGCAGAATCTCGGCGCCGTCGAATGGGATATGGATGACGGACTGTACGAAAGGATAGAAGAGATAATCTCCAGTTCCAATCTAGAGCTCTAGGGGGTGTCTATGTGAAAGCCGCGTTTGTGAAATCACCATTCAAATTTGAGATCCGGGAGGTCGATCTTCCCCCTCTGAAACCGAATGACGTACTGGTGAAAATAAAGGCCTCTGGCATCTGCGGCACAGATCTTCACACCGCGAGAACTGAAGCCAAAGACTGGCAGTCTTTCGGCCACGAAATAGTGGGCATTGTGGAAAAGGTCGGTTCAAATGTCGAAAATGTCAAGGTCGGACAGAGTGTACTGGTGGAAAGCGGTTCTTTCTGCGGGACATGCGAGGATTGCAGAAACGGTCGAATGGATCTCTGCCATGACAGAGCACCCAACGTCTTCATACGAGCCGAGAGAGAAAATCTGACTATGGGCTTTGCCGAGAAGGTAATAATAGATAAACAAAATGCGGTGCCATTCGAAGGAGTCTCGTACGAAGAAGTCTCTCTCGTCGAGCCAATGGGAGTTGCGCTTGATCTAGCATACACAGTCGATCCCAAGCTGAACGACGACGTGCTGGTAGTTGGCCTAGGCCCTATCGGTCTCATGGCCGTTCAGATAGTCAAGGCCATGGGAGCGAGAAGAATCTTTGTCGCCAACCATTCCAGATCTAAGATAAGGATAGATGTCGCAAAGAGCTTCGGAGTGGAGGATGTCATACTCGTCGACAAGACCCCGATCAGCTCCTATAAATTCCCCAAGGGCGGAGTCGATAGAGCTCTCGTAACCGCACCGCCTTACGTGATCCCCGAAGTTCTTGACGTCATGAATTTTGGAGGAGTTGTCGGCTTCATCGGAATAGACTACGGTGAGGGACGCTTCATAAAGTTCGATGCGAACAAGTTCCACTTCAACAAACTTCAGCTAAGAGCCTCGCATGCAGTTCCGGCTCTGTACTTCCCGAGATGTGTAGATATGATAAAGAGCGGAGCAGTAAATGTGAAACCGCTGATCACCGATACCTTCAAACTGGAAGATATAGGTGAGATGATGGTCAAGGCCGAGAACGAGAAAGACAAAGTAATCAAAGCAGTAATGCTAGATTGAGAATTAATACATGAGCCCGCCGCAATGGCGGGCCTTTTCTTTGAGATCAACCTGACGAGAAAGGATAATCGTCATCGGTCAACAGTCCGCAGTCCTCCGAGAAGAGTTGCAAGACGCAAGGCGCCGAAGATCATCGGCGGACGCAAGGCCGGTAATTTCATCTCGGGACGCAGGGCTGGCAAAGACCACGCCAGGTCGCAATGCCCGCTTCGCGGGGAAAGATCCTCAGCACAGTGTTCTTCGCAGGCCAGTCGCCTTCGGTGGCCAGTCGCACTTTCTGCGGCCAGTTCCGACTTCGTCGGGCAAACAAAGACGATTGAGAAAGAGCGTAGTGGAGAGGTTCGCTGCGCTCACGAGAGAAGAGAGAAGAAACCAGTAAGATTGGCGACGCCCAATTCCGTCATTCCGACAAAGCTCCTGGTCGGAATCTCGATGCTATTGCTTCACGGCTCTCGTCGGCGAACGGAGAACCATTCAATGACCAACCAGTTTCTTTGCTCTTTCCAACGACCAACCTGCTACCCCCAACGCCGGTCTTACAACTCACAACTTGTAACTTGCATCTTGCAACTAATCCTTTGCTCTTTCCAACCCCCTATCCGCTACCCCCGACCACGCCTTTCGTTTCATGCAGCCAGCAGGCGGCTGTATGGCCCTCGGCCACCTCAAAGTTACCAGGCATTTCTTTGCTGCAGATGTCCATATTGTAGGGGCATCTAGGGTGAAATGGACATCCAGGTGGTGGATTTATCGGGCTAGGTGGCTCCCCTTCCAGTCTGATATTCTGAAGCTTTCGGTTCTCGGGATCCCAGTTTGGAATCGAAGCCATAAGTGCCTTTGTGTAAGGGTGCGCGGGGTTGTTGAAGAGCTCTCTCGCTTCGGCAGTCTCTACGACGTTTCCCAGATACATTACCATTATTCTGTCGCTCATATGGTGTACGACGTCTAGATTGTGCGAGATAAAGATGTAGGACATCTCGCTTTCGTCCCTCAGCTCTTGCAGCAGGTTTATGATCTGACTCTGAACTGAGACATCGAGAGCAGATGTAGGTTCATCGCAAATAATCAACCGTGGTCTAACAGATATCGAACGGGCAATCGCGATCCTCTGCCTTTGTCCCCCGGAAAATTCGTGAGGGTAACGCTGTGCGTATTCGGGATAAAGGCCGACTTTCATCAGAAGCTCTCCCACATAATCCTCTGCTTCGTTCTTAGATAAGAGGTTATGTGCCTCGATCGGTTCCCTTATGATATCCCTTACCGTCATTCTAGGGTCAAGAGAATCGAAGGGATTCTGAAAGATCATCTGAACATCTCTCCGGAACTTCGAGCGCACGTTTTTCCCAAGTCCTTTGGTTATGTCGTGTTCCTCTCCATTTTCGTCATGATAAACTATCTTCCCGCCGGTTGGCTCGTAGATCTTCACTATGGTCCTGCCCAGAGTGCTCTTGCCACAGCCCGACTCCCCGACTACTCCAATAGTCTCTCCCCTGTTTATCTCAAGGGTTACAGACTGCATTGCCCTTACATGACCAACTACCTGTAGAAAGACACCGGCCTTTATCGGGAAGAACTTCTTAAGTCCTTCGGTAGAAAGTATCTTCATTTTTCAGATCCTCCTTCGAAGAGCCAGCAGGCGGCGGTGTGGCCTTCACCAACATAGAATTCTGGCGGGTCTTTCTTTCGGCAGATCTCCATTGCGTGAGGACATCTAGGATTGAATCGGCAGCCCTCTGGAAACTCATATGCCCTGGGAACGTACCCTTCGATGTATGGAAGTTTCTTTCCCTTGAAGGATTTTGTCACTCTTGAGTTGAGAAGACCCTTGGTGTAAGGATGCGAGGGCGAGGAATACAGTTCCTTCACCCCGGACTTCTCGACGATCTTTCCGGCGTACATTACATGAACTCTATCGGCTAGTTCGGCAACTACCCCTAGATCATGTGTGATAAAGATTATCGAACTGCCGAATTCTCCCTGGAGCTCCCGCATAATGTTCAAAACCTGAGCCTGTATTGTGACATCCAGTGCGGTAGTTGGTTCGTCCGCGATAACTATCTCTGGATTTGTTATCAGGGCCATCGCAATCATGATTCTCTGAAGCATTCCGCCGCTCATTTCGTGGGGATACTCTCTGTATCTCTTCTCCGGTTCGGGGATATTTACCCTTCTGAGAATTGAAATGATCTCATCGTATGTTCTTGTCTGATCCCAGGTCATGTGAGCTCTGGCAACTTCCGTTAGCTGGAACCCTATCGTGTAAAGAGGATCGAATGCCGACATAGGTTCCTGAAAGATCATGCTGATTTCCCTGCCCCTTATGTCCCTGTACGCCTTGTTAGGCAGTCCGACGAGGTTCTTCCCCTTGTACAAGATTTCACCCTCGACCTTGGCCGGCGGCACTTTTATCAGACCGAGAACTGTCTGTACGGTAACGCTCTTACCACAGCCTGATTCTCCGACAAGCGCGAGAATCTCGCCCTCCTCGAGATTGAAGCTTATGTCGTCCACAGCCTTCACAAGACCGTCCGGGGTCCTGAAATATGTTTTGAGATTCTTTACCTCAAGTATTGCGCTCATACCTTCTCCACCGCCCTGTAAGGATCGACGGCGTCTCTCAAAGCGTCTCCCACAAAGTTGAAAGAGAGGACCGCAATAATTATGAAGATTCCGGGAACCATAAGCCAGGGATGGGCCTCCAGTTCGGACAGAGACTGAGCCTGTTTCAGAAGCAGGCCCCAGCTTGTCATAGGTTCCTTTATACCGAGCCCCAAGAAGCTTATCGCGCTCTCTCCGAGAATCATTCCCGGTATTGAAAGTGTAGAGACGACAATTAGATAGCTTATTGTGTTAGGAATCAAGTGACGCGTTATTATTTTCATGTTAGATACACCGGATACTCTGGCGGCCAGAATGAACTCCTTCTCCCTGAGGCTCAGGACCATTCCTCGGACAACACGCGCAACGCCCATCCAGCCAATTAGTGAAAGAACGATGACGATTCCGAAATAGACCCATGTACTGGGCCATTGAGGAGGTAGAATCGTGGCTAGGGCCAGCCAGAGCGGGATTCTCGGGAAGGATCTCAGAAGCTCTATGAAACGCTGTATTACTACATCTATAGTTCCGCCGTAGAATCCGGAAAGCGCTCCCACTATCGCCCCTATGAATACGCTTATCAGAGTGCCCACGAGGCCGACTGTCATTGAGACCTTCCCCCCGATAAGGACCCTGGAGAATAGATCCCTGCCAAATCTGTCGCCGCCAAAAAGAAGAACCATCGCTACGTCAGAGGATTCTTCAACACCGAAGAGATGGAGATCGGTCTTGAAAATCCCCCAGAATCTGTATTCCTCTCCCCTGACGAAGAACTTCACGGGAACTGGCCGGCTGGTGTCTTCGGAGAATTCCAGCCTGTAAGTCACGGGATTTCTAACCTTCTTCATCCCGTACACGAAGGGACCTCTCCAGTTGCCTTCTTCATCGAAAAATCGGATCTTCGACGGCGGCGCATAGACGAAATTCCTGTGGGAGGTCACATAGCTGTATGGTGCTATGAAGTCGGAAAATATGACAAGCAGATACATGATTGAAAGGGCTATCAAACCAATGACACCAAGTTTATGTTTGAAGAAATTCTTTGCAATCCGACTTTTCGTGGTCTGCATATCAGCTCATCCTTATCCTTGGGTCGAGAACGGCAAGCGCTATGTCGGCAAATAGATTCCCGATCTGGGTTATGATGGCGATGAACATAAGGAAGGTCATAACGAGATACTGGTCGTGGTTGAGAAGAGCGTTATAGAAGAACGGACCCATCGTCGGCAGATTCAGGACGATAGCGGCTATTATCGTGCCGCTGAATACGTTTGGAAGCTCCGTTCCGGCTATGCTGACCATCGGATTGAGGGCGTTCTTTATTGCGTGTCTTTTGACGGTCTTCTCATCGAGGCCGTGGGCTCTGAGCGATGTTACAAAGGGAGAAGAGATGACATCCAGCATGTTCCCGCGCATGACACGCATGAGTCCTGCAAGACCGCTCATGCCTACCACGATTAGAGGAATCCACAGGTGTTTCAGTAGATCCACGAGCTTCTCCAGACTGAAGGGAGCCCCAACAAACTGGGGCGAAAAGAGGCCGCCGACCGAGGTTGCTCCCATCTGCAGCATGAGATACATTAGAATCAGCGCCAGAAAGAAGTCCGGTATAGAAAGACCTATGAAGCCGATAACTGTCAGCGAATAGTCACCGAATGAATATGGATGCAGCGCCGAGTAGATTCCCATTGGAACGGCAAGGATCCACTGAAAAACGATGGCACCCAGCGCAACGAAGACCGTCCAGCCCATCCGTTCCCATATAAGCTCTCCCACAGGCCTTTGAAAGGCAAAGGAGTAGCCGAAGTCTCCTCTGGTTACTATCCCCTTGATCCAGTTCCAGTATCTTACGTAGGCCGGTTCATCGAGCCCGAGGTTCTTTCTGAGTAGCTCGATCTGCGCCGGTGATATCCTCGGGTTGTCTAGATACTGGCTTATGAAATCACCGGGCTGGAGCTCTGTGATTACGAAACAGATCACGGATATGAAAAACATCATTGGAATCATGATAAGCAATCTTCTAGCGATAAAAGACCACATAATCTTCCTCCGGAGAAGTAAAGCGGGAGGAGAATCTCCTCCCGCGGATGAAGTGCTTATTTCTTAAATACAGTCCAGGAAGAGTAAGAGAGAAGCCCCTCTTCGTTCTGTTCGACGTTTCCTAGCGACTTGTTCGCGGCGTAAAGATTCATTCCTTTGCACACGAAAATCACAGGAAGATACTCTGCGTAGATCTCCTGCCATTCGTCGTAATACGATTTTCTTTCGACCGGGTCCATAGCGACCTGGCCCTTTTCAAAGAGTTCGTACACTCTCTTCTCCCAGTCAAGCATGTTTTCCATGATAGGAAGATTGGTGTCGGGATCTCTCGTTGTTCTGTGCCAGTAGTAGAGCTGAGTTCCCGGCTGCCAGATCGCCTTTCTCAACTGGGGATCTGGCTGGTTCCCGAAAGCCCTTATTCCAACTTCGAAGCTGCCGGCGCCAAACATCTGGCCAGTTAGAGAGCTATCGAGTATCTGTAGATTAACCTTTATTCCGATACTCTGCAAGTCTTGAGAGTATATGTATCCGATATCCTGGTACTCCTGCGGAGAGCTCTGCAGGGTCAGGACGAATTCGAACTTCGTCCCGTCGGGATACTCTCTGAGGCCGTCACCGTCAACGTCTTTGAATCCAAGCTCGTCTAGAATTCTTGCGGCCTCTGCCAGGTTGAAGGGTCTGCGAATCTCTTCGATCTTTGGATTGTAGAAGGCCTTGTTCGAAGGTAGCACTGGAACTCCTCCAAAAACGGCCAGTCCATTGTAGACCTCATCGATGATCCTCTCTCTGTCGACGGCATATTCCATAGCCTGGCGGAACTCGGTGGTCCTGAAAACCTCTCTGAGTTTCGGATCCTCGACATCGAAATTGAAGGCAATGTGAATCGGACTTGGAGTAGGCTGAGTAGGCTCTGCAAGGAAGACTCTGAATGGACCGCCGGCAAGTTCCCTCTCCTTGAGGATTGGGAAGTCGTTTCCACTCACGGCCATGTAGTCGAGCTCTCCTGCCATGAACTTGGCAAGCCTCACCTGTGCATCGCTTACAACGAGGTACTCGATCTTGTCCACATAGGGAAGCTTGTTGCCATATTCGTCGACCTTCCAGTAGTTTGGATTCTTCGTCATGACGACCTTCTGGTCTATTATGTACTCCGAGAGCATGAAGGGTCCGTTTGCTGGAATCTCGTTCAGAGGAGTGTTTGTGAGCCATACATCGTTGACTGAATCGGGCCTCTCCTTGTCGATCTTGCTTTCAAGGGCATGAGACGGGTAGATGTAGGCGTGCGACAGAACTGTGAAGAAGGCAGCGTACGGCGCGGGCAAAATTGCCTTGACAGTGCTGTCATCGACCTTGACCCACTCAATTGGTTTTGCTTCGATTGTGAATCTGGCTACGGAGTTTCCTCTGGCTACGGGATTCATAACGAAGTGCTCAAATGTGAAGATTACGTCATCGGCGGTCAGAGGGACGCCGTCGGACCATTTCACGTCTCTCAGGTGGAAGGTGACCTCTTTGTTGTCTTCCGATACTTCCCACGACTCTGCAAGGGCGGGCCTGATTGCCGACGTAACCGGATGAGCCTCAACGAGTCCTGTGAGCATCTGTCCTGCAACGGAGTAAGCGTTGCTATCGAGAGTACCGTAGAAATTGAATGATTGGGGGGAACCGGTAAGTGCCAGGTACAACGTTCCTCCCGTGCTGGGGTTTGGATCGGGTGTCAGTAAGCTGTCTTCCACGAATGGAGCTGCCATTAACATGGCGGTGAAAAGAACTGCGAGAACTAACAGAAAGATTCGCCTCACGGTAAAAACCTCCTTTATGTTTTCTCTCCCGTCGGGGAGATCAAGGTAAAGCCAGTTTTCCTAGGACAACTCTCTTTCTCGCTCCCGTTACAGACGGAACGTTTGCCTCTACCCCGTTAAAGAATTCCTGAGCGAGAACTGCCATGCCCATCGCTTCCTTTGCCTGTAAGAAGGTTCTTTCAGGCACCTCTACATCAAGGCCGCTCAGCAGTTTAAGGTCCTCGATCATAACGGGGTTAAGGGCTCCTCCTCCCGTAACCACTATTCTTTTCCCCAAAGGTAAATATGAATTGATGCTTTGAACTAACTGGAATACGCTGAACCTAACGAGGGTTCTAACAAGGTTGTCCGGAGAGGAGACTGAGATCCCCTCCAGAAAGACATCGTTGTAAACCTCTCTTCCCGTCGATTTCGGGGGCCGCCTCTCGAAGTATTTTCGGTCTCTCTCCACGAGAACGTCGAGTACCGCGCCGTCGACAGTTCCCCGTGCGGCGATCTTGCCCCCTTCGTCAAACTCCATGTTGAAATACCTTTTTGCAACTAGATCTATCAGGCAGTTGGCGGGACCTGTGTCGAAGGCCTTAACATCCTCGAGTTTCTCGGCCACATACGTGACGTTCGCTATACCGCCTAGATTTACTGCGTAGATGCCGCTTTCAAAATAGATCCAGTCGAAATAAGGGATGATAGGCGCACCCTCCCCCCCGAAAACCATGTCCTTCTTCCTGAAATCAAAGACCACCGGAAGGCCAGTCTCAGAGGATACGATATCTGCTTCGCCAATCTGAAGAGTGGCATGAACCGCTGGATCGTGGTAAACCGTTTGTCCGTGGTATGCGATTGCGTCAACCTTGACTTCTGTCCTATCGAGAAAGGATCTGATTGCGGTTGCGTGTTTTTTCCCGATGAGGAAGTTCATTGAATTGACTCTGTCCACACCAGAAAGCGAAGGGTCGAAGGTTTTCACTATTTCATCATGGAAACTCGACTCGAACTGAACAGAAGAGTGCTCGAGAAGATTCACCTTCATTGACTTTCCACTTCCGAGACAACTAACAACTGCGAGCTCCAAACCATCGGCCGACGTTCCCGACATGACTCCGAGAATATTTCTGGATTGGCTGGAGAGAAGATTTCTTATTTCATTCCAGATCATCCGAGGCTCCCGAAGACGAGATTGTGCAGGCGTCTTCTGATCTGCTGAATCTGCGGTATCGTATCCCGCCTGCTGATATTGGTTCGGTTGGACAGCATAATAACGAATAGTCCCGTAAGTGGATCGACCCAGATCGATGTTCCGGTAAAGCCGGTGTGTCCAAAGGCCTCTTCTCCAAGCATGTCGCCGGCACTGGAGCCCCTTGCAGGTGCCATCCAGCCTAGATGTCGTTTGCTTTCCCCTATCGACACTGTTTCAGATATGAACGTTTCAAAGACCCTGGAAGGAACCAGTCTCGCATACATTAGACTGGAGACGAACTTTAAAAGATCTTCCGCCGATGAAAAAACGCCGGCATTTCCGCTCACTCCACCGAGATAATAAGCGAGTTCGTCATCCGGCAGGCCTCTTAGAACCTTTCCGTCTCTTTCACTTGTCGGTGCCACGTGATCAAGGTCCTTCGGCAGGTATGTAGTCGAATTCATCCCGAGCGGTTCAAAAATCTCCTTAGAACAGAACTCGTCGAATTTGATAGAGGTGACTTTCTCGACAACGGCCATGAGAGTTATGAAATTAAGACATGAGTAATTTATCTTTTCCATAGGCTCGGTCTCGGGTTCTAGATCTATGATGGATTTCAGCAATTCACGTCCCTTAAGCTCTCGCCATGCCTCAGAATATGGCTGCATACCTGAAGTGTGCGTGAGCAGATGAAAGACGGATATTCCCTTCTTCGATTCCGGAACATCGAAGAAATCTCCTAGCGTATCCCAGAGAGAAATCTTTCCACGCGAAACGAGAATCATTATTGCGCTTGTGGTTGCAACCACCTTGCTCATGCTCGCGATGTCGTACACCGTTTCAAGTGTCGTTGGAATGTTGTCATCTACCGCGATGAATCCGTAGGCCTTCTTGTAAAGAACCTCGGTATCCTTCCCGATCAAAACGACTGCTCCCGGGTAAACTGCCTTTTCAATACCGCACGAAACTATTTCATCAACTTTATTCCAGATCAAAGTGAACCTCCTTATGTATTACGTTGTCCGCCAAGGGTCAGCAGTTGCAAGTTATCAGTTACAAGTTGCTAGCATAAGAACCGCTGTACGCTTAAGAGCAAAAACCCGCTGAGCGCTGCAAAGAGCCGTCCTTGGTCCTTCGTCCCAAACCATGAACCCGTCCTTGCAAGTACATTAAGAGCGGTTCTCCGTCATCCGTTCCCCGTTCTCCGAGATAGTGAGTGAGAAAGATACCAGTGGTTCTTCGTTCTTGGCAAAGAATTCCGTCATGACTGAAAATGAGGTCCGTTCTTGATCTTAAATCCCCGCTTGAGCGGGGGGGACCGCTTGCGGTGGGGTGTGTGCTCTTTGAATAACGTTTAGAATAGATTGGCCTGTTCGCAACTGAACGACAAATTCACTCTTAACGTTATTTGGTCTGTGATCCATATGTATGCTCCTACCAGCAACCAGGAATGAACATCGAACAACCGCTCTAAAATGACTATTTGAGAGCATCAACTTTTCTCGCATACAAAGACCAACACCCTCCGCCACTACGTGGCCCTCCTCCCTCAAGGGAGGACTTAAGATCAGGATCATCAAGAGCCAAACACAGCATTCGCACGAGAACCAACATATTAATGGAATTTAACTCCCTGACTCATGGGTAATGATGAGCTCTTGAGGGAAATTGAAGAGCTCTTCAAGGCTTTTCAAGATCCCAGAACCTTACCTGCCCTCTTTGCTTTTCCCTTCTCTACTCCCTAAATAATGGTTTGACCAAGAACGGTTATTCCGAAAACGCCCAATTCAGTCATTCCGACAAAGTTCCTGGTCGGAATCTTAATGCTATTGCTTCACGTTTCTCATCGGCGAACGGAGAACCATTCAACGACCAACCAGTTTCTTTTGCTCTTACGAACCTCCAACCACCAACCTCCGACCCCGGCCTATTTTACAACTCACAACTTGGAACTTGCAGCCGATCTTTTGCTCTTCCAACCTCTGACCACTGACCTCTAACCTCGGTTTCTTTCGAAGCCCAGATCCTGAACAGGAGCATTTCAGGATGACAAAATAAGTTCGTTCTAATCAGATTACTTTAGTTTGCTCGCTCTTTTTCTTTGGTTTTTGCCTCCTGGTGCGCAAGCGCCAGCATCACTTTTGATCTTGATGCCACCAACCTGCTACCCCCGACCACGTTCTTTCAACAGTAATGCTAAACCATTTTCGCTCTGTAAACAAGTTTTTCCTGGCATACTTATAGGGAACTATAGTTGAATAAGATCAATGAGCAACGATATTGGAGTTTATGTATATTCATACTATACAAATAGATAATTGACAATACAAGTCTCCAGAATTTAGAATGGTAGTGTATTCATAATTGAGGAGCAGATATAGATGAATCTAGATGAGGCCGTAGGACGGCTCTTTCTGATTGGAATTCCAGGTCCTGAGATCGATAGCGAGACCGAAAAGACTCTTCGAGAAGTAAAGCCAGGTGCTGTTATTCTCTTCTCGAAAAACATCGTTGATTCAGCACAGATAAGAAACCTAGTCAATGAAATTGAAAGAGTTCTGGGATTCAAGCCCGCAATAGCTACAGATCAGGAAGGTGGAATAGTCAGCAGACTTAGGGAGGGCTTCTCCGTTTCTCCGGGTGCGATGGCGATAGCGGCCACTGGAGATGTTGAAAATTCATCAATTGCCGGGAGAATTATGGCTAGAGAGATGAATGCAGTCGGAATCAATTGGAACCTTGCTCCGGTTGTTGATATCAATTGTAATCCGAGAAACCCGGGTATCGGCGTTAGAAGTTTTGGCGATTCTCCTGATCAGGTAATAGCATATGCCAAAGCCTTTGTCGAGTCAATGAGAATCGGAGGAGTAATGAGCTGTCTGAAACATTTTCCTGGTAAGGGGAGGGCAGATGTTGATGCTCATCTAGATCTTCCTACTCTTGATGTATCGTTTTCCACGCTGGACTCTTTCGAGCTCAGGCCATTTAGGGAGATTTCGGCAGATTCAATTATGCCTTCTCACATATACTTTCCTCAGCTTCAGGCCTCCCGGGTTCCGGCATCGATGTCGAGAGAGATACTGACGGATCTTGCAAGGAACGTGCTGAATTATCAGGGGGTTCTTGTTGCAGATGATCTTGGTATGGGTGGAGTGAGCAATTATTTCTCACCTGAGGAGGCCGCCATCGAGGGCCTCAAGAACGGAATGGACTACCTTACTTACTGCCATGAACCGGAAATTCAGAGGAGAGTTAAGAGGTATTTGACGAGGAAGATCGAAAGATCCTCCGAGCTAGAAGCCCGATTGCAGGAGTCGCTTAAGAGGGTGGAGAGTTTCAGGATGAAGGCGGTAACATTTGAGAAAAACTCGCTTGATGAGATCTCTTCCTCTGAAAATCAGAGGGCGATGCAGGAGATCTCAGACAGATCAATAACAGCTATTCTCGATGATAAGTCTCTCCTCCCTCTGTCTCTCAGCAGTGTAAGTGCTATTTACTCTGTGAGACTCTCTAGATTAGTTCAGGTAGAGGACGGTCCTCAAAGAGGTATTCCCAAAGTTGCAAAGGAGATTGCTCAGATGGTCGATTGCCCGGTGATAGATTATGCAGCTGGAATGACAGTTGAAGAAGCAAATGAGTTGGTTTCAAGTGCCCCGAGAAAGGGTATAAGAGTAGTCTTCACGGAGAATGCTCACCTCCATGATGGGCAAAGAGAATTCCTCATGAGGCTTTCGCAGAGAACAGGAAGAACATTGGTGATAGCTTTGAGAAATCCATATGATGCTTTCATAAAAGGTGTGAACAACTGCGTTCTAAGTTATGGTTACGAAGGAGTCTCGCAGAGGAGTATCCTTAAAGCCATTAAGGGAAGGATAGCTGCCGAAGGAAAACTGCCGGTTAGCATACCGCAGGAGGTCTGAGATGAAGTTTGATAAGCTGGAAACAGAGGGAGCCAATCCCAGGACAAAGAATTTAGATGAACTATCAACTTACGAGATGCTTAGAATAATGAATGAAGAGGATGCAACAGTTCCTTTATCAGTGAGAGAAGTCCTTGAAGAAGTGGCTAATGCTGTTGAGCACTGTGTGAACTCCATTGAATCAGGTGGAAGAATAGTATATGCCGGTGCGGGCACTAGTGGTCGACTAGGAGTGCTGGATGCGGCAGAAGTCGTTCCCACTTTCGGCGTTTCGAAAGACCTGTTCGTAACTATGATAGCCGGGGGCCAGGAAGCTCTCGCAAACGCCGTCGAGCAAGCCGAGGACAGTATCGAGTTAGGTGAGGAAGAGGCAAAAAAGGCAGGGATAACTGAGAAGGACGCGGTAGTAGGTATCTCGGCATCGGGACGGACGCCTTATGTTGAAGGAATACTGAAGTACGCTAGAAAGCAGGGAGCCAAAACGATCATAATTTGTAATGTTGGAAAACCTTATCTCGCAGAGTTTGCCGATGTGACAATAGCGATAAGAACCGGTGCTGAAGTAGTAACTGGTAGCACGAGATTGAAAGCCGGTACGGCTCAGAAGCTGGTTCTTAATATGATAAGTACTATCACTATGGTAAAGGTTGGCAGAGTCTTTGGGAACTATATGATAGGGGTGAAGATCCTCAATCGAAAGTTGGTCGATAGAGCAACTAGAATAGTCTCTGAGATTAGCGATCTCTCTTATGAAGAGTCAGAGAAGATATTGGAGGCCTCCGGCCGGGAAGTTCCACTCGCCATTCTTATGGCATTAACTGGACTTGATAAGAAAGAATGCGAGGAATCTTTGAAGCGTAATAGGGGTCATGTGCGCTCGGCTCTCAAAGAACTCGGAGGAGTGCGTTGAGAGAAACCGGCACACCGGTTTACTACCGGATTTATAAGGAGCTGAAGCGTCGAATAAGTAAGGGAGTCTATTCGAAGAAGATTCCAACCGAAAAGGAACTCTGCAATGAATTCAGCGTCAGTAGGCTTACTCTAAGAAGGGCACTTGATGAGCTCAAGAGAGAGGCTGTAATTGAGTCATCGAAGGGTCGTGGAACATTCGTTGTTGAACGGAAACACGAGGAGAGCATCAGCGCGCTAACCGGTTTCACTGAGGAGGCAGCTAGAGAAAAGCTTAAAGCCAGCTCAATAGTGTTGAGTGTTGGCCTTGTTGTTCCTCCTGATGAAATTGCTAAGAACTTTGGTGTTCCGGCAAATGGTATGGTGGTGTTTCTCCATAGAGTCAGATATCTGAATGACGAACCATACGGAATTGAGATGGCTTATTTGAATCCTCTGGTAGATATCAGGATCCTCAACATAGTCAGCAGAGATATGAGTGTAGAGTCTCTGTATGCTATTCTAAAGAATGAATTGTCACTAGTCCTTGATCACGCTCAGGAAAACATTGAAGTATGCAGACTTTCCAAAGAAGAGGCATTTCATCTTAGTGTAGAAGAGGGAAGTTACGGTATAGCTCGTGAAAGACAGACATTTACAAATAATAACCTTTGTGTTGAAGTAGTCAGATCCGTATATAGAGGTGATCGTTACAGACTGAAGGTTGTGAGGAGAGTAGAATGAGCAAGAAGATACTTGCGATGGACGGCGGCGGTACCACTCTTAGAGTAACTGCCATTTCAAGTGAAGGGAAGAAAAGGAAGAGTTATGCCACGGGAGTAAATATTACTGCAGTTAGTTCCAGTAATCTTATATCGATCTTCTCACTAGTACGAGACGATATTTGGGTTCCGGACGTCATACTTGCGGCTTTTTCCGGTGCTGGAGATAGAATCCGCGAAGGAAAGTTGAGACAGGCGTTGGAATCTGTTTTCAGAGACTCGGAAATTGAGGTAATTATGGATATTGAAGGTCTTTATAGAGCTGCGGTCGGCGAAGAAAGAGGTGTTGTTGTTGTCTCAGGTACTGGTTCAACGGTCTATGGTCATGACTGTGCAGGTGTAGCGGTGAAGTCCGGTGGCTGGGGACACATTTTTGATGATGAGGGAAGCGCCTACTGGATCTCGAAAGAGTTGATCACCGCTTCTCTAAAGTACAGGGATGAACTGATTCCTCACGATCCCGTTTTCGATCAACTTGTCGATTTCTTTGAAACGGATAACATAGAAGAACTCGTCAATCTCACGCTTCTGCCCGACATGAAGACAAAGATTGCTTCTTTTAGTAAAGTTGCACTGGAAGATCCGTCCGAATTGGTTAAGATTGTAGCGGATAAAGGGATCGGAATACTTGCCAAGAGAACCCTCAGAGTTCTTGAAAGAACCGGAGAGGTTGACACAATACACACCTTTGGCGGTTCTTTTGCCTCCGCCTATTACTATGAAAGATTCTCGGAGATGATAAACAATCACAGAACCTCGTTTTTCACTGGGAATGTTGATGAGATACTGGCCGAGCAGATGTTCGAGAAGCTCAATAGATCCTGAACTCTTTCACTAGATTCTCGAACTCTCTTTGCTCATCTTTCCACAGTCTGGAAAGTTCGGCGGCCGTGGCTCCTTCAAGGAGTCTTTCTCTATACTGCTCATCGCCCATTATCAGGTCGAAATGGTGCCTGCCGTCCCACATCTTGTTCAGGGGGATACTGGTCCCGTGATAATGCACATCCCAGTCAAATTCCTCCGGCCACAATCTTATTAGAGTGGCGATTATGTCTAAAGCAAGTTCCAAGGGTTTAATGGCGTTTCTATCTGTAACATAGAACTCAAGACCATTACAAGACTGGTCGTGCAGCTTGAATGCCCCTGGAATGAAACTCCTCTCTCTGAAGGTAACACCTGGATGATCATGCTTTTTCAGTTCCTTGTAAAGCGATGTTGAGTCAATCCATGGCGCTCCTATGTATTTGAAGGGATGAACTGTTCCGCGCCCCATGGATAGGTTCGTGCCCTCGAAGAGGCAGAAACCCGAGTAGAGTATTGCATGCTCAAGAGAGGGTATATTCGGGGAAGGTGTGCTCCACAGGTGACCGGTTTCATCATAGTACATATACTTCTCGTAATTCTCCATTGGCACCACTGTGAGAACTGCACCGATATCGAAGACCTTGTTGAAGTACTTTGCCACCTCACCAACGGTCATTCCATACCTTAGGGCAAGACCGTACCCTCCGACAATGCTGTCTAGCCTCTTCTTAATTGTAGGACCCACGATCTTGCTTGAAAGAGGATCCGGCCTGTCGAGGACAACTACCTCTATTCCCCTTTTCGCACATTCCTCCATTGAATAGACAAGAGAATAGAGATACGTATAAAATCGGAGTCCAACATCTTGAATATCGTAAATGAAGGCATCGATTCCGGAAAGCATTTCCTCCGTCGGTCGTATCACATCTCCGAAGAGTGAATAGATCGGTATACCATATTTTGGGTCCACCGCGTTGTCGACGCTAACTCCATCGGCCGCGGCTCCCGAGATACCATGCTCGGGTCCGAACAGCTTCACGATGTTGAACCCCCGGTTCAGCATAAGGTCAACGTTGATTTTCAGATCCCCGTTTACACCGCTTGAGTTCGTCAGCAACCCGATCCGTTTCTTTTTTAGTTTGTCGCTATCTAATAGACAGTCGATTCCAAGCTTCACTTTCATACCCAGCACCTCACTTTATTGCTCCCTGTGTCATGCCCGTTATGAACTGCCTGGAGAACAACAGGAAGAGTATTATCGTTGGAGCGACGGCAAGCGTAAGTCCCGAGAACAACAGATGCCACTGGTTAACATACTCCCCGAAGAAGATTGAAACGGCAAGAGTTATGGTCGCCTTCGATCTGTCCGTGATGAAAATAAGCGGGAAGAAGAAGTCGTTCCATACGTTGACGAAGCTCACGATAGATACTATGGAGAGGGCTGGTTTGACCAGAGGAAGAATGATTCTCCAGTAAATCTGCATCGGAGAGGCGCCGTCAATTCTAGCCGCTTCTGAAAGTTCGTTAGGGACTCCGTCAATGAAGTTCTTCAGAAGAAAGACGGAGAAAGGTATGTTGATTGAAGTGTAGATAATTATCAGTCCCAGTAGTGAGTTCGTCAGATCGAAATTCCTCATGAGTATAAATATAGGGATAATCGCGAGTCTTGCTGGAAATGCGAGACCGAGCATCGAATAAATGAATAGGAACCTTCTTCCCTTGAAAGTATATTTAGAAATCGCAAAGGCGAACATTGATGAGACGATTACAATACCAATGACGGAAGTACCGGCAACAATCAGACTGTTCTTGTAACCCGTCCCTATTCCAGCCTGCTGCCATGCCTTCGAATAGTTTTCAAACAGGACTTTCGACGGGAATGAAAACGGCTGCATATAGATCTCTCTCATTGATTTGAGCGAGTTCATGATCATAATGAAAAAGGGAACTAGAATGATCAAACAGTAAACGGCCAGAAGGAAGTAGACAACGATTTTTCCGAAAAGACTAAGCTTCAACATATTTCAAACACCCCTCTGCCTTTTCTCAACAATATACACATACAGTATTGATACGGGCATGACTATGGCAAAAATAAAGACTGTTACCGAAGCTCCCAGCCCCATGTCAACGGCCCCACTTCCAAGCCCCCCGAAGGCCGTCCTGTAGAAAAGCGTCCCGAGAACGTCCGTAGATCTGTAAGGACCGGCTTGAACACCTTCCAGAGCGTACACCATGTCGAATATATTGAAACTCCAGATGAAAAGGAGAATTGCTAGCGTCCTGAATGTGGAGAATGCCAGCGGAAAGATGATTCTCCAGGTTATCTTCCAGTTGTTAGCTCCATCGATATAGGCGGCTTCTATCAGTTCGGGCGAAATATCCAGTATCGCCGCCAGAATTACAAGTACATAGAATCCAAGATTTCTCCAGACATTTACTAGTATGATTGTTGTGAGGGCCGTACTGGCATTACCGAGCCATGGTTGGGCCAGCTTACCAAGTCCTATTAGTCTGAGAAACTGGTTTACGAGGCCAGCCTGAGGATTTAGGAAGAGAACCCACATGAAGCCGACAAGAACAAGGGGTATCATATTCGGGATATATGTGACTACCCTGAATGCTCCAGCCCCCTTTATCTTGCTTGCAAGCATCAAAGCGATTAAAAAGCCCAGTCCAAGTTCTAGAATCGTGAGCAGAATAAAGAAGTAGACATTGTGGAAGAAGGCGTTGAACAGCTCCTTGGAAAAGCTTCCGGAGAAGAGAGTCTGGAAGTTCTTAAGTCCAACGAAGGTTCTAGCCCCCACGCCTGACCAACTGAAGAAGCTCAGAATCAAGCTGTCAAACAGCGGGTAGATTATAAATACTGAATACAGGATTAGAGCAGGTAAGATGAAGACGAGAAGGTATCTGAGTTTTATTTGCATCTTCGTTCTCCTCTATAAACTCCTCCCCGCCTACCGGCGGGGAAGAGGTGGAATAATGCAATTACTTATTCATCAAAGGTGGATACCACTGAGATATTGCATCCTGAGCCATCTGTGAGAGTCCTTCGGGGGTAAGCTGACCTGCGTAAAGAGCTTGCATTCCCGGGCTTAGGACGTCGTCATACAGAGAAGGCTTCTGTGTCGTGAAGACAGATCCTACCCAGTAGACCCATGGAGAAGCATTGTTGTTGTAGACATCTAGAACTTCTTCCAGCAGAGGATCCGGTGGAATCGATGCTCCGACAACGGCAGGGATATTGTAGGTGATTCCTGCGAATATCGTACCGAATTCAGGTGTCGCGCAGAACTTGATTATCTCTTTGGAATCTTCGAGATTCTTGACGTTAGATGAAAGCGCTATGGCTCCGTCGAGATAAGTGTAGGCATATGGTGTCTGGTCCTCGGTAAGTGGTGGAACCATGAAGTATCCGACATTCAGATCGGGATTCAGATCTTTCCATGTCTGATAACCCCAGGCGCCGTAGAATACCATCGCTGCCTGGCCGAAGGCAAATGCCGCGTCCTGGTCGACGGTCGTGTTTCCCATGAAACCATCCTGATAATAAACCTTCAGGTCGTTGAGCCTTTTGTTCAGATCAGTGAACTTTGGATCAAGGAAGTTCGTTTCGCCGTCTGTTAGCGCCTTTATCCAGTCGGGTCCAAGAACACTGACACCACAGGAAGCGTGCTGCATCGTGAGTGCCCAAGCTTCCTTTCCATAAAGGAAGAAAGGCGTGATTCCCTTGTTCTTGACAACTTCGGCGTTGGCGACTAATTCATCCCATGTTGCAGGTTCCTCTAGTCCGAATTCTTCGTAGTAGTCTTTGTTGTAGAATATTCCAACTACCTGAACTGCGAAGGGAACTCCGTAGACCTTGTCTTCCCAGGTGACTGAATTCAGTGAGGCCTGCGGGAAGTTCGACATATCCGTGAACTCATCTATCGGAAGATAGAGCCCGTTCTCGATAAGAACTTGAGTTCTTCCTCCGGGAAGTCTTCTGGAGTAAACGATATCCGGACCTTCACCGGTCTGGAGAGCAAGGGCGACCTTTGAATCGTATTCCGTCGGCGCAAATGCCGTGTATTCGATCGTGATGTCGAGACCTTTGCTCTTCAAGGCCGCTTCGACTTCTTTCCAAACCTGAGCGTCCTGAGTTCGCCAGCTCCAGATGGTAACTTTGCCGGCAAATGCACTTACTGCAATGATCGCGACCAAAGCCAGTAACAAGAATTTCTTCATACTTTCCCCTCCTACAAAATGAAGTTGAGAACATACTTACGGTATACCATAAAAGACATATGACAGATCAAAGAAAACCCTATAAAGAACACTCTTGCCATTCACATAAAACGAGGAATAAAAAGAACCGATGGACTATATTGTTAGTATGATTATACAATATGTACTTATCCAAAATAAAACTCCGAAAACCATTGCGCAGACAAGATCTGTAGAGCTCATTGCCGTAATCTAGCACTATACTGGCCATAATGCAAGACAGAAGAGATCATTCCTGGGAAATACAGTCTCCTGCACAAAAAATCCTTTCATAAAGACAATGTCAGAGAATTTATGACGCAAGATCATCTATGAACGCCGAGCTAGATTGAGACTCTATTTTTGAGGGCAAGGTTTAGTTGGAAGATTGATTTCATGAAAACAGCCTAATCATATAGAATGGTATTACGAGTAGCAAAACACGACATTTTATTATCCCGTCTACCGGAGTTTTGCGATTATGGCATTGTCTCTTGGAGGTGGAAGATGGAAAGAGTTACAGTAACCACTGAGGCCAGTATGGAAGGCACTATAGACAACTTCCTGTTGATGAGGCACAGAGATGTCGAGTCCCTCAAAGAAGCACTTGTCACAGATGATTTCGAAAGAATGATGAATATTGCGAAAGACTTGAATAATGAGGGAAGATGTTGCGGGTTTGACTTTGTATCTTCGATAGGAACGAAACTCTACGCCGCTGCCTCTGAGAAGAATAAGTTGGCCTCCGAGATCTGCGTTGATTTTTTCAGCTGGTATATGGCCAGAATCAGGACGGAAGTATTCGGAGAGTGAAACGGCTTCGGACGAATAGACATCTGGGAGGTAGTGTTTGATTCTGAAACCTATGGAGCAGCCGGTTCTACCGGAAAGAACATCAGAAAAACCGGCAATAGTCATCACCGTCGGTGATCCTGCGGGGATTGGGCCGGAAATAGTGTCGAAGGCCATCGCCAATGCGGAGATCTTCAAGATCTGCAGACCGATTGTGATAGCGGAACTCGGGATTCTTCAAAGAGAAATAGAAAGAAACCATCTCGGCATAAAGATAGAGGCAGTTTCCGAGATAACCGATCAGATGAAATTCCTCCCGGGCACTCTCGCTTTGATCAACATTGGAATTCCGGATAGACTTCCAGAATATGGAAAAGTCAATAGAGACTGCGGAAGGGCGGCTTTTGAATATCTAAGGAAGGCAGTTGAGCTGGCGGAGGAGGGAAGGATATCGGCAATTACAACCGCCCCAGTAAACAAGCTTTCTATCAAAGCTGCGGGAATACCTTACGCTGGTCACACCGAGATTCTAGGCGCCCTGACGGAAACAATAGACCCCCTGACGATGTTCGAAATCGCGGGAGAGATGAGAGTCTTTTTCCTATCCAGACACCTATCGCTCATAGATGCCTGCAGAATGGTGAAGAAAGACAGGGTCTACAATTACATATTGAGATGCGAAGCGATTCTGAACCAGCTGGGCATACAGCGGCTCAAGCCGATTGGTGTAGCTGCTCTTAATCCCCATGCGGGCGAAGGAGGTCTTTTTGGAAGCGAAGAGATCGAAGAGATTATCCCGGCAGTAGAGCTTGCAAGAAAGAAGGGTATAGATGTTGTAGGCCCCATAGGTGCCGATTCGATCTTCAACATGTCTAGAAAGGGTGCCTTCTCCGCCATCATCTCTATGTATCATGATCAGGGACACATTGCAACTAAGACCCTCGATTTCGAGAGGACTGTCTCGGTAACCCTGGGAATGCCTGTTCTTAGGACTTCCGTGGATCACGGAACGGCCTTTGACATAGCCGGAAAGGGAATCGCCGATCCCACAAACCTGATTGAGGCAGTTAAAACCGCGGCGCGCTACTCATAGATCTTCAAATGTTCCTCATCGCCCTTCTTGATATGGAGATTTGAGTTGTAGAATGCGGTCATTTGAGAAGACTAAACTGCGATAAAGTAGATTATGGGCTATAATTGAACTACAAATATTTCTTCAGAAAGGATTCTTCATGAGTACAATTGAGGGCCGAAGAGTCGATCTGCTGGTATCTAGTGAAAACTCCAACGAAGGATTCAACGCTATAAGCCATATATTGGCCGCCATTCTCGGCCTTGCCGGGCTGGTCCTGCTAGTTGTTTTTTCTGCCATTCAACAGAAGTGGCTTCATCTGGTAAGTTTTTCGATATACGGGACGACCGTCGTCGTTTCAATGACCTTGAGCGGTCTTCTTCACTTCTTCCTGTGGTTCAGAAAGTACTATAAGGTCTTCGCGATCCTCGACCACAGCGCGATATACTTGCTCATCGCCGGCACCTACACCCCTTTTTGTCTCGTCGTAGTAGGAGGCTGGGTTGGCTGGACGGTCTTTGGGATAATCTGGGGACTCGCCATCTTCAATATCATTCTAAAGTCAATTTTCTTCTCCACCATGCCGCTGTGGATGTCGATGGCAGGCTATCTATCGATGGGGTGGCTTTCGCTTGCCATGGTCTACAGCGTCTACATACGTGTGGGGTTTTCGGCAATCCTCCTCCTGCTTCTCGGTGGCTCCTTCTATACAGTGGGCGCAGTGATCTTCATACGGGAGAAACCGAATCCCTTCCCAGGCAAGTTTGGTAACCATGAGATCTGGCATATCATGGTCATGCTCGGAAATCTCACCTTCCTCTTGATGATGTTCCTATATGTCCTGCCCTACTGATTTGTCTAAATGAACGATCTGATTCGGTCAAAACTTAACCACACAGGATAACGCGTGATAGAATTCTCAGTTCTTAACAAAAATCAAATAAACTGGCCGCAGAATCTTCTCTTCATTGTTCTTCCCCCTCTTTATACAAAGCTTTTGCCGTACCGTCGCCGAGTCTTCGAAATTCATATCTTGAATTAATTGAAATGGAGTGCAATAAATTGAAGTGTACTTAAATATATTTAAGGTATAGTTTGACTTTTCAAGTTAAAAGTTGTATAATGAACATAGTTGAAAACTATTTACGTTCAACTTATGTTTTGGAGGTGGACCGATGAAATACTCAATAAGCAACTGTCCCGTCTGTGGGGGGAAAATGACAATCACAGAATACAAGTGTGATAGTTGTGGAACAACTATTAGGGGAAGATTTGAGCTTGACGATATCATGAAACTCTCTGCCGAGCAACTTGACTACCTCAAGACTTTCATTAAGAATCGAGGTAACCTTTCTGAGGTTCAGAAGGAGCTGGATATTTCCTATCCTACAGCCAGAAATAGACTCGAGGATATTGTGAGAGCAATGGGCTACCAAGTTGTCGACAAAGACAGAGAAGAGGCTTCCAGAATTCTTGAGAAACTGGAATCTGGTGAACTGCAGCCCGACGAAGCTCTTGAGATGCTAAGAAGAGTTAGAAAAAAGAAGTAGGTGGTTTTATATGGATAGAGAAGAAGTCTTGAAGATCTTGAAGTTAATAGCCGACGGCAAGATCTCTCCTGAGCAGGGAAGGGATCTTCTTGAAGAGTTTATCGAATCATATTCAGAAGAAAGATCTGGAAGGAAGTTTATCATAGAGGTTGTGGATAACTTTACCGGAAAAGTGGAAGCGAATATAAAGTTGCCCGTTAGGTTGGCAAGGTTTGTAGGAAACTTCGTTAAAGAAAAGGACGCGAATTTTAGAATAGGTGGAAGAGTGATTGATTACAATCTAAAGGAAGTGCTTGACGAGGTAATCAAGACCAGAGAGTCGGTTGAAATTGAAACCGAGGACAAGAGAGTAACGATAAAGGTAGAGGAATGAGGGGGTATGGTCGTGGAAAAGAAGTTTGAATTCGAAAGCGCTGGCATTGAGATCTTGAAGGTTACCTCGGCAAGCGCAGATCTTCAGATCGACCTTGTTGAAGATGGAAACGTGGTTGCATTTGTTGAAGTGGATTCGAATGATTACGTTCCCGAAGCCGAAAGGTCAGGAAAGAAGCTTACGATAAAATTTCAGAAGGGTTCTAACATCAATATTCCTTTCATAAAGAATTTATTTGACGGTGGGGCCGATTTGAAGAGCATAAGGCTTCTTGTCCCGAAGAACATTCAAGAACTCGATGCAAACAACGCTTCCGGTGATGTCAATATCTCAGATTTCGATCTGAGGAGTCTGAAGATAAACAACGTTAGCGGTGACGTGAAGATTGAAAACTGTTCGATGAATGAGTTTAGCTTGAGCACGGTAAGTGGAGATCTGACTTTCGTTGCATCGAATTACCGCAGAGGCAAATTCGGATCAGTGTCGGGTGATCTCAGCATAAAGGGGCTTCCTCCGATGGAAAGAGAAACGATAGTCTCTTCAGTTAGCGGAGACGCCATTATCTCCTATTCGGGAGAGCCTAAATTTGATGCTACAATCTCCTCTGTGAGCGGGGACATCTCATCTGATGTTGGTCTTGTGAAGGTAGATAAGAAACACTATAGATCGGGAAACGGTGAATCGCAGGAGTATTTGAAAATGAACAGTGTTTCGGGAGATCTCATCATTAGTACGAAGTACACGGGGACTCCGGCGAAGGAAGTCAAGGTTGAATCTAGAACAGTCTCTTCGGAAGAGAAGAAGGGACATAGATCGGCCGTTGTCGAGGAAAACCTTCAGGATCAGGAGACGAGTAAGATTCTTCTTCTCTTCAAAGAAGGCAAACTGACAAAGGAATATGCCTTTGAGATGCTCGGCATTCTCGGATACTCGGAGCAGGAGATTGAAGAGATGCTTGAAGTGGACGAAGAGCTTCGGAAGCTCAAGGACTCGGTAGATGTAGTAATCAAAGACGAAGATGCCAAAAACGAGGAGTCTCCCGAAGCTCCAGAAGAGCCAGATGCACCCGAACAACCGAATGCTCCCGAAGAACCGAAATCAATCTGATTGGAAAAGAAGGTGATAATGAAATGAAATTCGGAGCGCTATTTGCGATTTTTCTGGGGATATTGATCATTCTGTCGGTTACTCACATAATTCCTAGCTTTGCTTTCGCGATAGAGATTTTCTTTGCCATTGTATTCCTCTATCAGGGATTTAAGATATTCAGAAGATTCAAGGCGGAGTATATGGGCAGTCTCATCTTCGGGGCGATTCTTGTCACCGATCTTTTAATTGGTTTTAATATTATCAAGGGCTTCAGAGGATGGGGCTTCTGGGAACTCGTGGTAGCCATGATAGGATCATATATCGTTGGTTGGGGCATAGTAACTCTTTTCAGAAAAAGCTTTAAGCTAGGAAAGACACAAAGTTCTACTAGGCAGGTCCTGAACATATCGAGACCAAAGGAGTTTGATGAGCTCGAAATAGAACTCGAGGCAAACCTAACAAAGGTACTATTGATGGACAACACTTCAAACGGCATCGACGCCAATGTAAGTTTTGACAAACTGAGTTTCAATGGAGATCTGAAATATGATATGGATAAGGCTAGAGCTGTTTTGAAGGCGAAATGCAAGGCAAAATCGGGTGTTTCGAGTGTTCTTTCCAAGTCAAGAATGAACCTTGAGATCAACGCTGAGTCCATTCTTAGGGTAGAGGCTACACTAGATGGAGCTGATACAGTTCTTGATTTTTCGAATCTCAATCTGGATAGGGCTACAGTCAAGACCTCATTGTCCAGGCTGTCAATAATTCCTTCTGAACGGCGTGACTCGATAATAGATATCGATTGCGAAGTTACTTCCCTGAACATCAGGGCCCCAAAAAATGTTGGACTCAGTATTGTTCACGAAGGGGAGTTGAACTGGAGTAACTTCAACAATCTCATGGAGAGAGAAAAGGGTTATGTCTCCAATAACATCGACAAAACTGCAACCACCTGCCAGATTAACGTAAAGTCAGATATGTCTAAGATCTCAATCGACTGGATATAGAAGCTTCATTTTATCTGCCGGCCCTGTGGCCGGTTTTTTTTGGACCGGTCCGTTTGGCAAAGATCAGCCGGGTTCAAGAGTCGAAAGTCGTTTATTATTATATAATCAGGATACCGGATAGGTTTTTCCCGGAATTTTTTGCTCGCGAATCAGGGCAGAGGCAGGGGGCGCTCCTTGGACAAGTGCAGAATCGACCCAAGGGTTTTCAAAGTACCGATTGACAAGATGAGAGCCGGCTACTATTCTGACAAATACTTTACGAGACTTGTCGAAGTCCTCAAAAAGGCAGATAAGAAGTCAAGGGTGCTATACCAGCTCTTCCCGAGAAGAGACGCGACAATAGTGGGAATTGACGAAGCGCTCGCCATTCTTCGTTTTGGGACCGGTTATTACTCGAATGAAGAAGAGGCGAAGAGGCTCTTCGAAGAGGTACTGGAGATTGAGAAGGAGGTCAACCACGCAGCCTGGGAAATGGACCCTCGGGCTTTGGTGGAACTCACAGCTCGAAAATGGGATCTGAAGATGAAGTTGAATGATCTCTGGATTGACAAATGGCCCGAACTCGAAGTTTGCGCGCTGTACGACGGCGATGAAGCAAAGGACATGGAACCGGTAATGACTATAGAAGGCGACCCCAGATACTTCTCCTATCTAGAAACCATATTGCTGGGTGTTATAGCGAGAGCCTCTTCAACGGCGACTGCCGTCAAGTCCGTCGTGAAGGCGGCCAGAGGCAAGGAGATACTCTTCTTCAGCGCGCGATTCGACCATTTCTGGACTCAGGCAACGGACGGATACGCGGCGCTCAAGGCCGGTGCCTTTGGTGTATCTACAGATGCGAACGCCGACTACTGGGGAGTTGAGAGCATGGGGACGATACCTCACGCGCTTATCGCAGTGTATAACGGAGATACGGCCGAGGCCGCAATGGCTTTCGATCGTTACATAGAGGGCGGAGTCAATCGAATAATCTTGGTCGATTGGGACAACGACGTAATCGGAACGACGATCGATTGCGTTGCCCGCACGTATAAGGCCGAGACCGGTGAGGACTTCATACCTGGCAAAACCGATCCTTCGGTTGTCATAGGTCCGGGAAAGGGAAAGATATGGGGCGTGAGATTCGATACTTCTGGCAGCCTGAGAGACGTTTCTGTCGTCCCGAAAGACTCTTCCTCGCTGGGAGTCTGTCCCGAACTGGTCTGGAGAGCTAGAAGGGAATTCGACAGGTGCGGAATGAAGGATTTGAAGATAGTCGTCTCGGGCGGTTTCACGGCGGAGAAGATAGATCTCTTCGAAAAGCTTGATGTCCCCGCGGATGTTTACGGGGTCGGTTCATCTCTGTTGAAAAACAAGCTGGACTTCACGGCAGATATCGTGGAGGTTGAAGGAAGACCCTGCGCAAAAGTCGGAAGAGGAAAGAAAGAGGCTCCAAGATTGGAAAAAGTAGCGAGTAACTATTGGAACAACGATAAAGAGGAGAGGTGTTGAAAATGGAAGCAAAGGGAACCTGGACAGTAAAAAAAGGGTTCGCTGAAATGTTCAAGAACGGCGTAATCATGGACGTTACGAATCCCGAGCAGGCAAAGATAGCTCAGGATGCCGGAGCCACTGCAGTAATGGCTCTTGAAAGAGTACCGGCGGACATTCGAAAAGAGGGCGGAGTAGCCCGAATGGCAAAGATTGGTCTCATCAAGGAGATCATGGAAACTGTAACGATCCCTGTAATGGCCAAAGCTAGAATCGGCCACATCGCCGAAGCGAAGATCCTCGAGGCTATTGGCGTTGACTTCATCGACGAATCGGAGGTTCTTACCCCTGCAGATGACAAATATCACATAGACAAGAGAATCTTTACCGTCCCCTTCGTTTGTGGAGCGAGAAATCTCGGAGAAGCAGTCAGAAGAATCGCCGAGGGAGCCGCGATGATCAGAACAAAGGGAGAGGCCGGCACAGGAAATATCATCGAGGCAGTCAAGCACATGAGAACCGTCAATGAAGAAGTGAGAAAGGTCCAGATGATGAACGATGCCGAACTCGTCCACTACGGAAAGGAAATCGGTGCGCCTGTCGAAATCCTCAGTCAGGTAAGAGAGCTCGGAAGGCTTCCCGTTGTCAATTTCGCCGCAGGCGGAGTGGCTACACCGGCCGATGCGGCTCTCATGATGATGCTCGGCTGCGACGGAGTCTTCGTCGGTTCGGGAATCTTCAAGTCAAAGGATCCCGCAAGAATGGCCAAAGCGATAGTCGAAGCAGTTTTGCATTATGACAATCCCGAAGCGCTGGCAGAGATCTCCGAGAACGTAGGAGATGCAATGGACGGCCTCGAGATCGAGACTCTTGAAGTTAGAATGGAAGAAAGAGGCTGGTAAGGGTTGAAGATCGGTGTTCTCGGAATTCAAGGCGCTATACAGGAACATCTATCGATTCTCAGGAAGGCAGGAGTGGAACCGTCCTGGGTGAAGGATCGGAAGGAGCTCGATTCAGTCATGGCGTTGGTAATGCCGGGCGGAGAGTCGACCACTATGATCAAACTCTTGAAGAGGTTTGAAATGTGGGAGACCCTCAGGGATAGGATAGAAGATGGAATGCCGGTCCTGGCAACCTGCGCGGGCATGATTCTCCTGTCGAAGACGATCGAAAACGTCGTTAATCAGGACTCTTTGGGCGTTCTAGACATTAGCGTCAAGAGAAACGGTTACGGCAGGCAGATCAACAGCTTCGAGGTCGATCTACAGATCGACGAGATTGGACCCGAACCATTCAGGGCAGTATTCATAAGAGCTCCGAAGATCGAATCGATCTGTGACGAAGTAAGAGTCCTCACAAGCTACGAAGAATTGCCGGTTCTCGTTCGCCAGGGCAACGTGCTGGCAGCCTCCTTCCATCCTGAACTTACCGGAGATTTGAGGATTCACCGGTACTTTCTAAAGATGGCCGAAGCGGCTGGACAGAGGATTGAAAAATGTGCAGAATGATCGCCTTCAAGGCAGATAAGAACATAGATGCTAACTGGATCTTGGACATTCTAAAGGGCATCTCCATGAAAGGCATTTCCAGTCCTCACAGCGACGGTTGGGGCTATGCCGTGTGCGGCGAAGGAAGAGAGACCTACAACAGTTCCGGTGCGATCTTTGATAGCGACAAGAGGCTTCCTCAGAACAGGGTAGGCATTATTCATTCTCGAAAAGCCTCAAAGGGATACGTTGTCAATCTCGAACACGTTCATCCCTTCTACGCCACGGTCAAGGGGAGGAACTACGCCTTCTGCCACAACGGAACGATATACGACTTCGCTAGCGATGAAGGAACAACAGATACGCAGAGATATCTCGAGCTTCTTGTAAGCAATCTTGAGATATATGAAACGAAGAGAGCTCTGGAAATCACCGCGGACTTTGTGGCAGAACATTATCGCTACACGTCGATCAACGCGCTTCTCACGGACTATGAAAGCGTGTGGGCAATAAGGCAGAACGCAGAGAGAGATGACACGGAGCACGCCCTGTTTCTTTACGAAAGGGATGGGGTAAGAATAGTCTCCAGTGAACCTGTCGAGAAATTCGGCGGACTTCTCGGAAACTCTATCGAAATAAAAAACGGCGAATCGATAGTTCTTTAGTAAGTCCTAATATAATAGCGGATTACAAGAAAAAAACCGGCCATTGTGGCCGGTTCTTATATACTTGTAGCTTTTCTACTTCAGCTGGAAGCCTATGCTGAAGTTGATGGTCGCAAGTTTGTTGTCGGTGAAGCCGTCGGGGCTGTCGGAGTTTTCGGAAGTGCCCTTAGCGGTTCCACCTATGAAACGTACATTGAAATAGGTTTCGAGATAATCCGTTAGAAGCAGGCCAGCTCTTATAGAGGCGTCCAGCACCGATCCCTCGAAGTCGAAGTCTGCTCCGTTAATGAAACTGCTGGAGGCGTAGAAGCCGTCGATGTCGGCAGCGAGGTAAGCCTTTTCATTCAGCCAGTATGCGCCCTTCACTTTGATAATCGGAACGGGACCGACATTTTTGTTGTCGACGAACTTCGTTCCGTCGAGAGACTCGAAGTAGATATCTGCATTTCTCAACTGAAGAGAAAGACCGAGGGCAAGATAGCTGTTGCCCTTTCTCAAGACGTCGTAAGTGTAACTGACCCTGTAAAAGGGGAAACCGTAGTTCAAGAGGATTCCGCTTCCGGCGGGGAAGGTGACTCCATCGACTATCAGATCGTTTTTAAGCTGAACCTTCGACTGAACGGTGAGCGGCTGATACAGAAAGTAGACCGTATGTTTGCCGATGCTCAGCCCAGCGGTGTACCTTTGATATGGAAAGAGAACGTCCTGACCGCCATCTTTCACGTAGTTAAGAACGGTTCCCGTCTGACCGAACTGAATGGTGTGGAAGATCACTCCTGTAAATCCGATCTCATAATCAAGCTCGAGTTTGAACCTGTTTTCGGGTTTGTTCAACATGCCTGCCGATGAAGCAACTGCGATAAGAAGTACTACTATCAGTACGAACCTTGTCTTCACGATCCCACCTCCGTTTATACTGATTACAATTATATAGCTTCCAGTTACAAAAGTGTCAGGTCATTTGGGGATTATCGATCTCTTTTTCGCTGCTAGAATAGTCGCAAAGGGGGCAGATATGGAGAAGCGTTTACCTATTCTGGAACATGATTATGAAAGACCGGCCGTCATAGAACCGACGAAAGTCATCTCTTCGATCCCCGAAATGCCGGAAAGAGCGGTAATTCTCTTCTATCAGGGCGTGATAGAGACTCTCTTGAGCAAGGGTCTTCTGAAGAAGATCATTGACAGGAGAAGCGAGGTAGGATTCTTCCCAGTCTATGAGATCGAATACAGAGAGGTCAAAGTCGCTATCTTGAATCCCGGACTTGGAGCTCCGTCGGCGGCGGGCTTCTATGAGGAGCTCATCGCCCTTGGAGTTAGAAAAACAATAGCCTGCGGCTCATGCGGAGTATTGAAGAGAGAGATCCCTAGGGGAGAAATCATAGTCGTTGAATCTGCCATCAGAGACGAGGGAACATCGTACCATTACCTTGAGCCTTCCCGCGAAATCGCTGTAGATACAGAGGTGTTGAAAAAGGTGGAGGCCTCACTGGAAGCTTTATCGATTCCATATCTCAAGGGAAAGACGTGGACAACAGACGCTTTCTACAGGGAGACGAAGAAGATAGTCAAGGAGAGAATCGACGAGGGCTGTATTACCGTCGAAATGGAGGCTTCGGCCCTTATGGCCGTCTCGAAGTTCAGAAATGTCCTCTTTGGACAGCTGCTTTCCTCGGGAGACGACGTTAGCGGCGAAGAGTGGGACAGAAGATTTCATCCCGAGGCCGCCAGTCATAAGGAGCGTGTCTTCTGGGCGGCGATAGAGTGCTGCCTGAGATTATAGATCTATTGCCATTCAAGCCCTTTGATGTGCATGTCAGAAAACTGAAAGGGTGATAGTATGTTAGAACCGATCAGGATTTCTGCAAGAGAACACTCAAGTGCGATAGAAATCTTGGCAGAAGCATTTGCCGATGATCCGATGGTCAAATACGTAGTTAGTGAAAAGAGAAGGGAAGTCACAAGGAAGATCTACGCAGTCATGTTTAAGGCCTATTCTACCAGAGGGAATGCCTATTTCGATTCGCCCGATATGAAAGGAATGATTCTTTGGATTGATTCTGAAGAAGAGCCCGGCCTTGGAGCATGGATCAGGAGCGGAGCCTTGAAAATGCTCAAATTTCCAGCAAGATCACTTAATCGTCTTATGAAGGTCGGCAGGGGAGTCTCGAAGGTCCACAAAGATTGCATAAAAGGTCACCACCTTCACCTAATCTTCATTGCCGTTTCTCCCGCTTCGCAGGGCAAGGGTATTGGAAGGCAGCTTTTGAGCCTTCTTACGCGTCAAGCAGATTCAAGAGCTCTCCCCTGTTATCTGGAGACTCAAAACCCTTTAAACCTAGGCTTCTACAAATCCTTTGGCTTTTCCATTGTGAGGGAAGTTGAAATATCGTCCAAACTCACGACCTGGAGCATGATTAGAAATGCTATGTGGAATAATGAATGAGATGGATCGCTGCACTTGCGACAGTCTTTTTTCATAAGCAAATAGAGAGAAAATGCTAGAGAAACTCAGAACTAAGACGTGTAGTACTCGAGATTTTCGGGTAAACAAAGTCACTCTTTCATTAATCAATTTTGCAGGCAGACTGAAAGACGGTTATTGTTAACAGTATCCTTTCTTTTGGTTCTGTGCGACACACTTCTTCGTTCGTTTCTCTATGGCTCTATGTGTGGTATAAACGGTATATTAGAAGATGATTGTCATAAGTATTGTGGCCACGCAGTTGTAAGATGATTATCAAGTGGATTTGGCAAAGAGAATTCGTCTTTTCGAGATTAAAAGTGGCCGGTGATATAATTGTGGTGCAAATACCTTAACGTCTAAAAAGGATAGGTGGAGGTGTTGTATGCTTAAAAGAGGGTTTTTACTGGGTGTATTTGTGATTCTGTCGGCTTTGATGCTCGCAGGAATAGTTGGCGCGGTAGCCGAAATTGATAAGTACGGTAACGTTCATACGAATATCCCCATGGAAGCAGTTGTTTACGCCGCTATTGAATCAGGAGACTTGGTCTACGTAACGATGGGTACAACCACAATCATGGTCCCATTCGTAACAACATATGGTGATGTCGACAGAGGACAGCCTCTTGCAAGATACTCCGACATGCATGTTCTTCTCGCTATCAACTATGGTAATTTCGCTCAGACTTACGGACTTGAGGTCGGAAGTCCAGTTTACATGGGTCTGGTCGAGAAAGGGGCTTACAAGGATGAGCTGGAGATAAGACATCTTGTGAGAAGCGACGTAAGGGAAGATTACGCAAGTGATGCGGTATTCGCGAACTTCAGAGAGATTACCCTCGGAGATATAGCTCCGGGTAAGCTTTACAGATGCTCCCATCCTTCGATAGACGATCCCAGGGCTCCCTACGCGTCGGCTCTTATCGAGCAGGCCGGTATCAAGACTGTTATCAATCTCTCCGATTCAGATGAAGAGCTCGCACTAAATCTTGAATACTCGGAGTACTACAAGTCCATCGGCGAGGCCGGTAACCTCATTAATTTGAACATGGGTGTCGATCCTCTCGCAGACGACTTTGCGAAGAAGCTCGGAGAGGGCCTTAGATTCATGATAGTTCACGAGCCGCCGTACCTGATTCACTGTGTCGAAGGCAAGGATAGAGCCGGGATCGCATCTGCTCTGCTTGGCGCAATTATGAACGCAAAGACCGACGAGATTTATGCCGATTATGTCAAGTCTTACGAGAACTACTACAATGTATTACCAGGAACCGCAGCTTACGATGCAGTGAGAAAGATCGTCGCAGATCTCTTTGTATTAATGAACAATGGTAATCCAGTCAGCGATGTCAATGTGAAAAGCGTTGCACTTAACTATCTGACAAAGAGGGCAGGTCTAACTTACACAGAGATCGCCGCTATTCAGGATATTCTAAGATAATCAAGTATTGAATGCTATTATCGAGAGGCGGTCTAGAACCGCCTCTTTTGTTAGAGATTATGGTGGTGTTCTGGAATGTGGGATGCGCTTAATCAGATTGAGCTTTCGATTATGGATTCGCTTAATGCAGTTATGTCTGGCCAGTTTATAGATCTTTTCCTCTCTTTCATGCTGTTTCTCGAGAGAGGGGCCTTAGTGTGGATCCTTCTTACGGTCTTTCTCCTCTTCGATAAGAGATTCCGCAGGGTCGGCTATATGACTTCGCTCGGACTCGGCATAACTCTGTTCATTGTCTTCGTTATCCTAAAGCCCGTTTTCGGGAGGCTACGGCCGCTAGAGTTTATCGAGGGATATACTATCATCTTTCCAATTCCCCAGACTTACTCCTTCCCCTCTTCTCCGGTTGCCGTCGCTTTTGCCTACACTGCAGTCTTATGGAACAGCGTCAAGATGCTCAGGGTTCCGCTTGTTCTACTTTCTTTTCTAATAGCTCTGGCAGAGGTTTACGTCTATTTCAGCTATTTCTCGGACGTTATTGCCGGTGCCCTTATCGGCATCGCATGCGGAATCGCCACCGTCTGGCTCTTCGACAAGTACACTATTATCAAGCCTGAGAGAAACGACAAATCCGGCAGCTAAGAGTAAATACGTTTCTAGTAGGTGATTTACCAGTCGACCGCTGCCCTGAAGAGGTCGGTGTTGCCTGGGACGATTCCCATTAGTGTTCCGTGAAAAGCGTAAGCGCTGGAAATCGCCACGACTTTCCCTCCCCCGATGTTGGATGTTGCCACAATCGGTATGGGTGCGGGAATCTGCGGTTCATAGGTCACTTCATCACCACTAGGTACATAGGTAGTGAAGATTGCAGATGATTCGGCAAAGATTGCGACTGTCGCATTCCCTTCCACAGTTAGCTTGGTAGCCATCATCATGGCGATCTTCGCAGAGAGGGAAGATGCAAGCGGGTGGGTCGTAAAGTTATCGGATGTTATCATTATCTTGTTTCCGCCGATGTTATTGACGGTATCCGTTACAAGCCCCCACAAAAAACCTATGCCAGTATTAAGGCCTTCGGAAAGAGCATCCAGAAAGAAGGTACTTGCCGGTGGAACTTCAACGAGCATATCCATCATTATGATCTTGCCTTTTTTAGTTAGCTGTGTTTCCAGTTTGTCGATGTCCGAAATAGAGTAACTTGTACCAGGCATTGAAAGAATCACGATTGCGTAGTTCTGCGGTTCAAACCCTACCACAGAGGAGTATTTGTAGTCGTAACCTTTGGCCGCGAGAATAGCGATTATGCCATCGAAAAACTCACTCTCCTCCTCTCCAAATCTGTTTGCATGGGAATCATCTATAAGGGCTATCTTTAGAAGAGGCTTTTCTCCCCATATGCATCCCGAAAGAATAAAGATCAGAGCTACTATTACGAGCAGTACGAAGAAACGTTTCATTCTCTCACCTCCCATCGAGATCATACGACTGAAGTCGAAAGTTACATTATACGCGTTGAAGTATAGAGAATTAAGCTGGAGAGACGGCAGCTAATTTCTGGTCGAAGAGATTTCGGAATCGAGTCGAATAAAGTCTGGTTGAGAGAAAAATATCTATCTGGAAGTACATTGTGTTTTTATATTTTATATGTAAATCAATTGGACACGCAAACGAATTCTTTCGGGGAATGTCCGACATCTTCAAAATCATTTTGAAGGCTGTGTATCAACACGAACCGTAAGATCAGGCTGTCGAAAGTTGCCGAAAGATTTCGTCTCGTGCGCTTTCAGGAGCGCCAGAAGGGCCAAACTGTTATTAGTAGGAACTTGACGGGTATTTTGGCTTTTTTCTCTATCGAATCAGCAAGGTTGTGATGAAGAGCTCAAGGAATCCTGTGAACAAGGTCCCGGTAGTTTATAATGTGTATACGGTAAGACCGTTAATCTGATTGAATCACCTGGGGAGTGTTTGTATGCAGAGAGTATCGGATGATTTTGGAAGAAACCTGAGTGTTTCAGCCTCGGCAGCTTTGGAGTACGAGTCTCAGGGAGAGAAGATGTTGAAGAGGGTCAATGAGCTTATGGCGGCGAGAGAGGATATTTCTGAGCTTCTCGGCATGAATCCGCTATACATTATGTATGACAACAACTCGAATCATCTTCGATTCATCTCAAATGTGATTAAGCTGAACGACTACGATCTCCTGGCGAAGACTCTACCCTGGGTCTATAAGACGTACACCTCGAGAAACTTCTCGGTCGATTTCTTTCCTGAAGTCTTGAAAGCCTGGATGAATGCAATAAATGAATTTCTAAGTCTGGAAGACGCCGCTCAAGTTGTCGAGGTATATAGGGCCATGCTGGATTCTCATAATGCGGCTGTTCAGCATGCTCAAGAAGGTCTTATCCAGATGAAGGTTGACGAGGACTGGAAGCCCGTCGAGAGGAAGACTGTCCTTGCGTTACTCACAGGCGATTACAAAGAGCTCAAAGAGATTGCTAACCGTTCAATCAACAGTGAAGAGTCGCTTGCCGATTTCTATCTGAAGGTAGTTCAACCGGCAATGTATGAGATAGGCTACCTGTGGCAGATCGGTGAGATATCCGTTGCCGAGGAGCATCTTGCGACTTCTCTCATGAACAGACTTATGGCAAGCACCTACAGCATGATCGAGACCGTGCCTTCGCACCCCAGAAGAAAGGCAGTAGTACTCAGTTCGCAGAACGAGTACCATGAGCTTGGAGCAAGGATAATAGCCGATCTTCTTGAGTTGAGTGGCTGGAACGTCAGCTATCTCGGTGCCAACACGCCGGTATCCGAAGTCCTTAAGCATCTGAAGAAAAATCTGCCTATGTTGCTTGCCGTTTCCGTTACAATGTCCTTCAACCTGGATCTCACGAAAAAGCTTATTCAATCCGTCAGATATGATAGTGATTTCGAGGAAATGAAGATCATGGTTGGAGGTCTTGTAATCAACGAATCGGAGGACCTCTGGAAGAGGCTGGGAGCAGACGGAACTGCCGAATCGGCCGTTGAAGCTATCGAGCTTGCCAAAAAATGGTGGGAAGAACGTGAATGAGCTGAGAAAGGCTATCCTTTCTAGGAGAGATGATTTCTTTTCCGTTCTCGAGAGTCTATCTGGAGCTATTCTAATTCTCTTTGACAACGAAGGCAACATCCTCGATCACAGCCCTTCTCTGATTTCTCTAGTCGAGAGAAGTGATACTCTCGTAGGCGAGAACATATGCGATCTTGTGGTGGACAATTCCCAAGCTCTATTGAAGAGACATGGAGAGAAGCCTGTGAGAATCGGTCTTAACGATTCAAGATCGAACATTCATCTAGTGAGCGGATTTGTCATGCTGGTCGACGAGTCAAGGAGGCTGTTTCTGGGCGTGAAGATCGGCCTTTCGGCCGGAGACATTATGGAGAGCATGTCGAAAGTTACGGATGAGCTCGCATCGCTAACGAGAGAGTTAGGGCGGAAGAACAAAGAGCTTCAGGCTGCAAATAAAGAGATAGAAAGACTGATGAACTGCGATCCATTGACTGGATTGTCGAACAGGCGCGAGTTCATGAGCAGGCTCGATAAAGAGATAGAAAGCCTATGCTCGACCTGCAAACCTCTTTCAATAATTATGGCAGACATAGACGACTTCAAGAAAGTCAACGACACTAGAGGCCACCCTGAGGGTGACAGAGTTCTGCAGCAGTTTGCCGATATCCTAAACGAGATAATCTCACCAAGGCGGACTACTGTGAGATACGGCGGTGAGGAATTTATCGTAATGCTTCCCGAAACAACTTCGAAAGAGGCTACCGAGATTGCCGAACAGGTCAGAAAGAACTTCGAGGAAGAGACTGAGAAAAAGCTCGGATTTACAGTCACGGCCAGCTTCGGGGTCGCCACATTTAAACCTTCAGACACGAAATCAAGCATACTGAAGCGAGTTGACGATGCTCTTTACAGTGCAAAATCCGGTGGAAAGAACAGAGTCGTGCATTGAAATAGGTCACATCTGCTGACGAAGGCGAGTTTCCATTGAAAGAAGACGAAATGCTGACTCCGTCGGGAAGTGATGCTGCCTTTGGCAGAAAGCCTTCTCAGGTCCACCGTCAACGGTTCTCCGTCCTCCGAGTAGACCAAGAGCATAAGTGATACCGCTTTCAGCGGGAAGCATTCAGAAGCCAGTCAAAAGGCGAGAATCATCGCCGCCAGTGAAGGCTTCGCTTGCCGAGGCCAGTTCCGCTTCGCGGGGAAAGAGCAGCTGCAGATTGAAAGACACATTGCCACCTGTCGTGGACTCTTTAGCAAAGCGGTTTCAAAGAGTACACACCCCACCGCAAGCGATCCCCCCGCTCGAGCGGGGATTTAGGAGCCGGACTTCAAGATGATCAGCTTAACGCGGACGAAAACCAGGTTGTCAGTCAACGGTCCTCCGTGCTTCGAAGAACACAGTCGCAATTTGCCTGTTTCAAGCTGCAAGCATAAGAACCACTGTGAGCTTAAAAGTGGAGAACCCGCTGATCGCTGTGAAGACAACGCTGTCCGTCAATGGTTTTCCGAGAAGAGCCTGTCCTTCGATAAGATCAAAAAAACTAAAGAGGTCAGAGGTATGAGGGTAGACGTATGAAGATCAAGATCAAACATCCCATACCAACATCATGAACTATTATCAGCATCTTGTGTTCCGTAGCTCTTTTCGAACCCGCAACCCCGATCGTTTCAAAGCAAGATCCCGAAACAAGTTCGGGATGACTCTGAACAGGAGACCCCAAACAGGAGCCCTGAACAAGATCATTTCAGGACAGGCTCAGTGGGATGATAACTAACGGTTATTGCGAAAACGCCCAATTCCGTCATTCCGACAAAGCTCCTGGTCGGAATCTTAATGCTATTGATTCAAGGCTCCTCTTGGCGAACGGAGAACCGCTCAACGTTCAACCAGTTTCTCTTGCTCTTACGAACCCCCGACCTCCGACCCCCAACCACGGTTTCCCAAAAACCCAGATCCCGAAACAAGTTAAAGATGACCGAGTGATGTTCTTGCGAAACCCGTGTCGCGATAACGAAGCGAGAAGACCTCAAAAGGTCACTACCGGGATGAGTGTGCAAACTATGGTGAGTAGCTTGGACTGAAGCAACAAAGCTTAAGAAATGAGTTTGTCCTTGTTCTGTTAATAATGTCTGATTAGAGCAATTCAGGCGGGTTTAGAAATGATAAGAATGGTTTATTCTGAAATAATCCAGAATTGTGGTTTTTTGTTTTCTTTATGGCAAGTAGTAAAATGAAGACGTTCTTTTACTGCCTAATCCTTTGCTTTTCCTCATGAGGAAGAGACTCAGAGTTAGATTTCTGAACTTATGAATTTGTGAGATTTCACTTCACTTGAAATCTTTCGACGAGAGAACTTAATACCTTATAGAACCAGGAGGTGAAAGAATCTCTGTCAAATAAGACTAAGTAAAACCATTATCTGAAAGCTAAGTAGATTAGTTTTGCAAGTTGCAATCTAAGCTCTTGAACTCCCGCCTTGGAGCGAAGAGTGTTTGGATTTGCCTGTATGAGTTGATTTCTAGGAATCATTGGAAAGCCAACAATAAGAAAAAGAATTCATTAATAAGCAGAACGGAGGTATGCAAATGGCAATGGAAAACGCAAAATTTGAGGTTTATGTGGATACGAAGGGCGAGTATAGATTTAGACTAAAAGCACCAAACGGCGAGATAATCGCTGCCAGTGAGGGCTATACGAGTAAGCAGGCTTGTTTGAATGGTATCGACGCGGTCAAGAAGTATGCTCCTCATGCGGACGTGGAAGAGGTCTAGTTTGAGGATTAGATAGCTCTTTGAATTTCCAAGGCGGGAGGACTTTCCTGGAAGAATTTCGTACTTCGAGAGGTGTTTGCTACTTTGAATGGGAGTCTTAAGTTTTTCGAGGGACGACTAATAAGAAGCGACTGTCGGTATAAGTCTCTGAAGATTAGCAAACTCGTTCACATAAACGTGTGTCAGATAAGGCACACTTAGCTTAGAAAGAGTCTGGAACACACAGAAAGTTATCTCCGTTTAATTTTCAAAAGGTACGCGGTTGAAAACGCATTTCAAAACAAACACTCCCCACCGCTCAAGCGGGGAGTTAATATCAAGAGCAGAGAGATGAGTGAAGCGGTGTTTGTTTGATAATAATTGCTGATTCTGGAACTAAGGAAGAAGATGATGTGGGCAATGATGAGCCGTCAAAGCTGGCATTTAAGAGCGAAGATCGCGATTCTCGATTCTTGGGGTGTGAATGTTTCGCTTTCTCGTAGGCGAAGCGAATGTCAAAAAATGATCTTTGTCGTCTTATCTCGATTTTATCGGTTAATGTATCTTAAACTTTAAGCGGCTGACGGAGGACGCCCTTTCAAAGGTAAAGCGGTTCTTACATGTGAAATCGCAGTCCCGGAGGTCTGTTTGATCTCATAACCGAAATCGATCAATGCAACTGAATAACCGACCTATTATAACTAGATTGAAACCAAGGCGAGATTTTTTCTACAGAAGTGGTCTTTCTTGCTTGAAGTTGTGATAAAATCACGATAGTAGACGGAGTCAAGATTGTACCAGATACCTGTAAACAGGAGGGGTGATCATTATGTCAAGAATGGTATTGATGCTCGCCGGTGTGGTAGTCCTGGTTATGGCTCTTCTAGCCTCATTCAACATCGGAACCGTTGTAGAGCCCGTCTGGCACGTTATATTCAAATGGATCGGCGGTGCTATTATGGTCCTTGTCGCCTATATGGACAAGGGTAAGAAGACTTAGTCGAACTCTAAATATTTAGAGGCCCGGAGGATTCTCCGGGCTGTTTATTTGTGATATCTCGTTATGATTCCTTTCGTTTGAAGCTTCACTTTCTTATTTCAAGTTCTTTCAGTATCTCTAGCGCTTCTTGAAGCTCTACATTTGGCACATCATACTGGTCGCCACGGCGGTCTTCCTCTTCAACAAAGAACTCCGGTATTACATTGTGCCTGCGAATCAAATTCCGTTCCGAGACTGTGAGGCGCTACGACCGTTCTTTTTCTTCAAGTGCTTCGATTAATCCTCTGATTTCGGGGGAGTCGACTCCTGACTTTTCGATTGCCGAAAGGATCGCTCCGAAAGCAGGATTTGATCTCTGAACGCTACTAAGATCAGATATTCTGCAAAGCCTCTCTAGTTCTCTTTCAATAGTCTCAACGACTTTCATTCTAAGTGATCTGGAGACTTTTCGAAGCGAGTTAGAGATGATCTTCGCGGTTTCTGCTTTCAGAACGGGATTTATCAGCCATCCATTGTCCAGGACGGTCATGATGCGGCAGTCGTCCGAGTATAAAGGATCTTCGGATACAGCATACAGCAGCATACGCCAGAGGATAGGAGCCCTGGATCGCCTCCACCATTCGTAATAGAAGTCCCTGTCTTTGTTGTCGGTTTTTATCAAGTGAAGGATCGTATCACGTACGAGATCTATATAGATATGAAGCCATTCCGGGTTTGACTCCGGCTCGCTCTCTTCGATGGTCTTTCTCGCGCTGCAGATGCTGTCGTACTCTCTTAAGGAGCTATTAGTTACCGACATGTCTGTGACGGCCTTCATTAGTTGCGAAGTCAGAATCGAAAGGATGTCTTCGTGTAGAGTGTCAAGGTTCGGTTCAATGATTTCAGACCAGAATCTCTTCAAGCAATCGGCTTCTACAAGAGGTTCAAGATCGTATTGCCTGTGAAAGAGGGAAAGCTTCGCTGGTTTTCCAGTCTGCGAAAGAGAGAAGAAGTTCTGAATGGCCTTCGCTACTATCCAAGGGTTTGCGGAGACATCGACCTTCTTCAGGGCTTTCAGCATTGCGAGACCCGGTGTTTCTCCTTTGTGCCAGTTGTTGAGGATCAGATTCAACCATTCTGCCTGACAGGTATCTGGAATCTCCAGATCACTGTCTGCCATATGTTCCACGATTGAAGAGACCAGATATGGGTTCAAGGATGATCTTCTGGAGACCAAAAAAGTCAAGTGTTCCTGGCGACTGCTTCCGAAAGCGGTTTTTACGAACCAGCGGGTGAGAGACTTCTCGATCTCTGTGAGAGTCCCTTCCTCTCGGAAGAGATTGTCCAACATCGCCTTTGAATCGAGCCATTCCACCCATTCGAAGTCCTCTGCGAAACGACAAAAGATCACAGTGAGGTCTTCGCGGTTGAGACAGTATGTTAGGTAGCTGTCGACCTTTTGATCCTTAGTAGGTTTCTTGCAGGCAATGCTTTCAATTCTTTCGGTATGGGTTTCAATATCTGAACTGGCCAGGGAAGTCCAGTTTTCAAGAGCCTTCTGGAGTTCGTAATGCACTTTCTTCTTTTCGGGTGAAAGTGGATATGAAACGGGAATCACGTTGATCTCTTTCCACCTCTCGGCATCGCTGGCGCTGACAAGCGCGTATCTGTTCGATTGCCTTATGTCCAGCCCTCTTGCGAGGTAATCGACTATGGTATCTCTATGGCTGTACCCTATGAAGAGAATCGTGTAATCCGATAGGTAAAGGTCCCTAAGAAAGTCCCTCGCCCAACCCTCGGTGAGGTAAGCTCTTCCGAAGTCCCTGTTCGTAACAACAAGCCACCTTGAATCCTGTTCCACGTTTCCGTGAAGATATACTATTCCCCTGAAGTCGTCGCCCCTCGGTAGAGCGGGCGCTCTGAAGATGTCGAAGCCGTCGTATCTCTCTCCGTAATTCTTCAAGACGGTTAGAAAGTGAGCGTCGTAATTTGTCGTTACAATTTTGAGGTCCCGGGCGCTTTTGAATAGAAGAGGAATAAGGCTGTGAAGCTGTGATGGCCTGGAAGTTTGTTCACTCATTATCTGCTTCACCATTTCGTGGACGCCCAGTCCGCCATTCTTAGAGTTGAGACTGCCGAGAAAGACGTCCGGAGGTTGGACTCGCTGCTGTTTGACGTAGTATTTTTGACCGTAGCTTTTCGCTACGGCCTTTGCTAGATCGACAAAACCGGGTATGTTTGACGGCGAGGCCATCGAAACACCGGCACCCGCGAAGACTACCAGCCTTTCTTCCTCCTGCGCCCTTATTAGTTCTGTCGGAATATCTACATGGTCTGTTAAGAGCATTATTCCTCCCACTGTCTTTTCTCTTAAGAAGTCTTATTCACAGATTGAAACTAGTTTCTGAGCAAATCTTCATCAATGAAATGATACTCCATTGCTGCAGCCAGTGTTTAGAAACAGCCGATAATAGAGACTCTGACTGAATTAAGCGTAAGGCCTGATTTGAAGCGATGTCATACTATCGACTGATATTTGGCTAGCGCTACTGATCGTCAGATTACCCAAACAATAAATCGAAATTAAATATTTCAAATAACACTAATATAATTATGATTTTAAGTTACATTATGGAAATGATAACAATTATAGTTCAAAATATACTCCTTAAATCTCGATCTGGCTCAATCAATTGTTAATGATGTAACTTTTGTTATTAAGTACTGAATTTGGGAACCTTTCAGATTTGCTATCAATGAGTTTTTTTATTCAAATGATTATTCTACAATGACTTTCAGATAAGGCTTTTAGAATAAACATACATTAGAATTCAATTCATTTAAATTGCACGAGTTGAAATAAGGATGAATGAAGCCGCTCGAACAGGCAAAACTCGGACGTATTTTCTCGCTATGATGCTAAACTGAAGTCAAGGAATGAAATACGCCCCTCTCCTTCACTCACTCAGCGCTTCATATCGAGTTATGGCTCCTTGCGATTATTATAAAAGCTTTTTGGAAATCACATAATGATTCTGTGTAAGATTACCAATTGTTGTTAATGGAGGAGGGATGAGGATGAAAAGAGCTTATGTGTATGCTGTGGTATTGCTGCTTCTCGTAATGATTACCGGTTGTCCTTCATTCTGGAAATCGGCCGATGCCACTTTAAAGAAGCTTATGTACAACGGAGTTGAAGTTCCCGAATTCAGTGCGAAGAAGACCTCGTATTCGATTGTACTCCCGGCGGGCACTACGGAACCGCCCACTGTCACGGCCGTTCCAGCAGTTGAAGGGGTAAATATAGTTGTTACTGATGCAGAGACGCTTCCCGGGACTGCAACGGTAATCGTCACTTCCCTTAATGGAAAGGCAAGTCTAACTTACAGTATCTTCTTTACAGTGAAGGTAGTGATCTCGATTGTGGCCGATCCCACTGATGGAGGAGAATTCAGCGGAGACGGAGAATACGTCTACGGGGATCTCGTAACTATAGTGGCCACACCATCCATTCATCACACTTTTAGTGGATGGTTTCTTGACGAACCTGAAGAAGTGAGTTTTGAGGAGAGCGGTGACGACCCAATATACACCGATCCGGTCGCCTCTTTCCCGGCTCTAAAGGATGTAAGTCTTTTGGTGGGATTCAATCCAATGGAATACACCTTCAATCTTGTGCCTGTTCCTCCTGAAGGTGGTGAAGTGGCCGGCGGAGGCGCTGTGAATTATGGTGACTCTGTAGGTTTGAGCGCGCTGTCTAATGAAGGCTATGGCTTTGCGGGATGGTGGATAGACGGCTATATGTTCAGTGATCAGGCCGCTGATCTGGTTAGTACAGTGGAAATTCTCAGTCATACGGCATGCATTACCTGTACGGAATACACCGTTGAGGGGAGATTCGATCCTTCGGCCCCTAAGTGGCAATTAGACATTACTATTGAAGCGACTCCGGTTGATGGTGGTGAGACCTGGGGCGAGGGAGTGTATCCGTACGGTAGTTATGTGACTGTCGGGGCGACACCTTCAGATCATTTCAATTTCGATGGGTGGTACGTCGGTGGGGAAGAGCTAAGCCAGGGCGCTACTTACACTTTCCCGGCAAATGACTGGTACACTGAGGGAATAACATACACCGCGCTTCCCTTACAGGGAGTGTTTGTAGACATAATATACACATTCAATGCGGTTGCCGAACCTCCTGAAGGCGGAACGGCGAGCGGCGGAGGAACAGCCAAATACGGTGATCACGTTTCATTCCTGGCCGCACCCAATGAATCCTACACTTTTGAGGGCTGGTACTATGGTGAAGAGAACATGAGCGGATCGCCAAGCTTCACCCTTGACACCGCCAGCTTCCTGGATACCCATACGCTTCCCGTAACAAGCACAGAATCCAGCTTCATTTTTACGGCGAAGTTCCAACCCCAGACGCCGCCTCCTGGATGGCTTATGATTACGATCGATGCTTCACCGACTGACAAAGGTGAGGTGAGCGGCGCCGGAAAGTATTCGTATGGAGAAGAAGTCACACTCGGAGCGACACCGATTGATCATTTTGATTTTGGAGGTTGGTACACTGATGGGGAAATGTTGAGTGAGGATCTTCCATACACATTCAACACCTCCAACTGGCTAATAACAGAAGATGTGACCAAAACTCTCCCGGTAGAGGCCTGGTTCCCGCCGGTCTTCTATCATTTCAACGTAGTTGCAAATCCTCCCGAAGGCGGGGAAGTCATGGAAAGTGGTGTATTCATTTACGGCGATCCTATGACGCTGGGTGCAATTCCTAATGACAATTACGTATTCAGGAACTGGACTTTCGAGGGAGCTGAGTTCAGCGATAATCCATTGTGGGAAGGGAATTCCACCTTCTTCCTTGCTAGATCGACTTGTATCGGCTGCACTGAATTCACCATAGTCGGCAATTTCGACCTGGATGTGCCCGACACAATTACTGTGAACTTGAGATCTGAACCACCGGAAGGCGGTCAAGTTAGCGGAGGAGGTCAATTCCCAAAGGGGTCGAGCACGGTTATAAGTGCGATGCCGAATCCCGGATATGGATTTAGTGTCTGGTGCTACGATCCGTGCGAGAGCGTCTTTAGTGAGAGTCAGACTCTGACTATAAGCAATCTGCAGGAAGATATTAGCCTGTTTGCATCATTCCATCCGCTTAACTAGAACCTCTCTGCGTGTGAAAGCAAAGCATTGTTGATTCATTTTGAGAATTGTGACATATAGACTGAAGACAGGAGTATCGGATAATTTAGAAAGCCTGGGGAACGAATCCTCAGGCTTTCTTCTCCACAAAACCGATTCTAAAACCGTCCGGATCTCTGATGACGAATTTAAGGATTCCATAGGGAGTCGTTTCGAGAGGAGTATCGATCTCGACAGAGTCTTTGATTCTATTCCACAGCTCCTCGACACCGGTGATTCGGAAGTTCAAGATGTCTGAATTCCTGTTTCTTTTCAATCCCGGAGTTTCGATTATCCCAAAGCCGGCCGTTCCATCCGGTTTATAGGACTGCCAGTTGGTCTGTTCGTAAAAAATATCCGGTTCGAACCCGAGGATCTCTTCGTAGAAGACTCTCGCTCTCTCAAGAGAGCTTACAGATATAGTAGCAACCTGAATTTCCATTTAGGCCTCCCAATATTAGTTTGTCTTAAGAAGAATAACGCCGGCGATAAAACCTGTCAAAGTCCGACCCTAGTCAAACTGAAAGATTCATTTCTCATCACTCTACAGTTCTGATCGATTCGGTTATGCTTAGAGACGTCACCTTTCTCGACGAAGCGAGCGTGGTCAATATTCCTGCCCCTATCGCGCCGGCAACCGCTAGAACAATTCCCATCCATGGTATCGACCAGTTGAGATGACTCATTCCGGATCTCAAGAGCGAATAGACCGTGTAAGAGAGAATCAGGCCAAGAACGACAGACGATACAGCGCTAATGAGACCGAAGATCAAGCCTTCGTAAGTAAGCATGGCCTTGAGTTGTTTTCCGGTCATTCCAATAGCTCTCAGTATTCCAAACTCTCTGCGACGCAGGATGATAGTAGTGTTTATGGTGTTTGTTATCCCGCAGATGCCTATGAAGCCAACTATTGCAATAAGCCCGTACACTAGGGTTGAAAGTGTGCTGATTGCGTCTTCAGTCTCTTTCTTGTATTCACTGTATGAGATGAAGGTAGAATTCCTGTACCTGTCGGCGATCTCTTCGATTGTCGATTCGAGAGCTTCAGCGTCGCTTCCCCTTCGAAGATAGATATCTACATACGAGTAGTGGTCCATGTAGTCCATCATGGTGAGATGGACATCGCCGTTCTCAGGCCTGAGACTCTCAATTATCTTATCGCTGCATGCCGCAAGGATTCCACCCTCTACCGTGTAGGCTACCGATGGCAGCTCCTGCACTACGGCGGCAACGACGAACTCCGAGGCGACGGGAACTTGTACCATAGACTCGTTCAGATAGTACGTCTTGAGCAGAACTCTGTCTCCTGCCTCGATTCCATGCCTGTTGCTGTTTTCAATGTCGATAATGATTACCCGTTCGGAAGTTGCTCTCCTCAAATCTATGGATCCCGAAATTACTTTCGTCTTCATCAGCTCGATACCGAGATCGTTGTAAGCGAGGAGAGCCATGTACATTCCGCTATTATCAACCATTGTCGCACGCATTCCGGCCTCAGGGTTTGAGAAGGTCGCGAATGACCTACTATCAAGGTCCTGGTCCTCATATTCGGTGAGCAGTCTTCCCGTAATGAACTTCGCAGCCGCAACTGTCTGTACATCTTCGAATGAGAGTATCTCTTCGATCGTTTGCTCATCGGGTCCGTCATCGTACATGCTTGCCACTCTTATTGAGAAATCCGACTTCACAACGCCCCGCGCAATTCTCTCAGTATCGAAGTTTCCGGCAAAGTACGAGAAGGCTATGAAAAGAGTTGCCGCCATCGTCATTGAAATGACAGAAATAATCGTCGTGCGAAGATTTCTCCTCATGTTTCTTTTCGCAAGTTTCAACGGGATCTTCTCTCTCGACGAACTTTGTCCTTCAACGATCCCTTTGACTTCGAAGTCAGAGGGTTCGACACCGTACTGTCTCATCGCCTCTACGGGTGAAACTTTACCCGCCCTCAGTGCGGGAATAAGAGAAGATACGACTACCGACAGGAATCCGAGAATGGTTCCAAGTAAGAGTGATAGGGGTGTAATCATGGTTGAGAAGCCGCCTAGACCTGTCAGCTGAGATCCCGCATAGAGCGCTATTGCGAAGGAAAGCAAAACGCCTGTCGCCAGTCCTAAGGGAATGCCAACAAGACTTACGAGGATCGATTCTCGGAAGACGACCTTCCTTATCTGTGCGGGAGTGGCACCGGCCGCCCTGAGAAGCCCGAATTCACGTATTCTTTCGAGAACGGATATCTGTACGGTGTTATAGATAGAGACCATTGAAGCCACTGCGACGAGCAGTCCCAGAACGACTGCCGGCCAGTTGACTGGAGATAGGTTCTCAAGAAAGTAGATCAACGAACCGTTGTAAGTTGTCTTATCTCTTATTTCGAGATCCGAAGCAACCTTAAGTGCGGCAACTCTTATTCCGTTGTTTGGTGCATCAACGGTGAAATAGGCGTTCTTCACCACTCTCGACTCTTCAGAAATCTCTGAAAACTCCTCAGGCGAGATTTCCACAAAGGCCTTTGACATTGCGCTCTCCTGTCTAGCCTTTGATACTATCCCTACTACTTCATAGGTACGTTTCTTGCCTCCAATATCAAGTGAGACCTTTTGGCCGGTTTCCGGAGTGATTCCCAGAAGCTGTGCCGAGAATGAGTCTAACGCTATCTCTCCAGGCCTTTCCGGGAGACGGCCTTCTTTTACACTCTTTCCTCTCAGGTTGAGCGTCAGCTCATTGGCCTCTTCAATAAACAGAGAAGCCCTTTCTTCAGGAAATTCAATTGTTCCGGCTATTTTCTGAATACCCAGCTCTTCAATCAAAACATGTATCTTCAGGTCCATGATCTCGGATTCACTTGTCTCTACTACTTTTCCATGGTACCTCCCCACAGAGTTCTCCATGCTCTGAAGCTCCGAAGCTTCGATGCTTTCGAAAGTGATCATGATTGCGGTTATGAAGGCAACGGCGAGGGCAACTCCCAGGAGTGTGTACAACGTTCTCCGAAGTCGTCTAGAAAGGTACTTTCTGCTTAGTTCTGTATAACGCTTCATACCTTCTGACCTCCCATGGCCGAAGAAAAGACGTTGCCCACGTCTGTATTCGAGTAGTCCGAAACGATCTCGCCGTCCTCCAGAGTGATTATTCTGTCGGCTCTTTCTGCAATATCCTCTTCATGAGTCACTATTACGAGAGTCTGGTGGAATTTCCTCGCGCTTATTTTAAGCAGGTCCATGACTTCCTGGCTCGTCTTGCTGTCGAGATTTCCTGTCGGTTCGTCGGCAAAGACGATTGCCGGTTTCGTTATGAGAGCCCTGGCTATGGCCACCCTCTGTTGCTGGCCGCCTGAAAGGGCAGACGGGAGGTGACCGACCCTGTCTTCCAGTTTCATAAGCCTTATGAGTTCGTTCAGATACGGCTCATCGACCTTTCTTTCGTCCAGGATCAGCGGGAGTTCTATGTTTTCCCTGGCAGTCAGGACGGGAATCAGGTTGAAAAACTGAAAGACAAACCCGATTCTTCTTCTTCTGAAGATCGAAAGCTGCGTATCCGTCATGGCGTAGAGATTCTTGCCATCTATGTGGACGCTTCCCGCGGTAGGCCGATCAAGCCCCGCAAGCAGATGCAGGAGCGTACTCTTTCCCGAGCCACTAGGCCCGACTATCGCGATGAACTCGCCCTCCTCGACGGAAAGCTCCGCCCCTTTGAGCGCAATGACTGCGTTCGCACCAGATCCATATACTTTTCTCAGTCCAGTAGTTTTGAGTACTTCCATAATCCGCCTCCTTATTGTTTTCTTTTCAGAGTATAAGGAGTCTTTCTTATTCGTAGATGAAGGATAAGCTTAAGAAATCGCAAGGTTAAGCCCTCATTCTTCCCGTCTTACGGGGAGCTCTATTATGAAAGTCGACCCTCTTTCCGTAGATGACTTCAGCTTTATGTCTCCTTGGTGTCTCTCAATAATCGCTTTAGCCAGCGATAGCCCGAGCCCTGAACCCTTTTTCGATCTGCCGGCAGAACTGCCCCGGTAGAAACTCTGAAAGATCTTCGATGAATCTTCTTGCGGGATCCCAGGGCCTTCGTCCGAGACGGTTATATAGGCGTAGGTCTCGCTCCTTGAAATTGACACAGCTACCGAGCCGCCTTCAGGAGAGTAATCGATGGCGTTCTTAAGGAGATTGCCAATAGCCTGCGAAATCCACTTTTCATCACAGAAGACCGTAGCCGACGATTCGGTATTCAGTGAAATCTCGATCTTCTTGCCGCGAGCAATCTCGATATAGCTTCTTATTACATCTCTCGCCAGTTCTGCGAGATCTGCCTTTCTGAAATTGAATCTGATAGCGCCCGATTCTATCCTTGCTATGTTGAGAACGTCGCCGATGAGCCATTCCATTCTCTCGATATCTTCGCCGCTTCTACTCAGAAACTCTTCAATCTGTTCTCTTTCCATATTCTTTCCTTCTATCATTAGTTCATTCATCGTTTTTAGGGAGGCAAGGGGCGTCTTGAGTTCATGCGAGATGAAAGAGATGAAGGCTCTCATCCTGTCGCGCTCGGAATCAACGTTTTCCATGGTCTTTTCCAGTCTTCTGCTGAGCGCGTTCAGTTGTGCCGAGAGAATGGCCGTGTCCCCCTCGCCGTCGAAAATCGATTTACCATCGTATCTCCCGCTCATCAGGGCGTCCAATCTCAGCGATGTTTCTTTCAGAAAGTCGGACTGTTTTTTCGCTATGAGGGAGAGGAGTGAAACCCAGAGAAGAACTAGACTTATAGAAGAAAGTGAAATTGTCGCAACTATCCTGGATCGGAAATTCTTGTAAGTAGATCCATAGCTTTCGGGAGGCGCTTCTGTGTATCCATAGGGCTTTAGAAGCTTCAGCGCAGCTTCGAAGTCTTCAGGCCGACTCCCAGAGAGCAGCCTCCGAAGGGTCTCATCCGAAAGACCACTCAGCGAAACCAGCCTTCCAATTAACGAGATCTCCCTTTCATACTGACGACCTCTCTGTTCCAGCAATGCAGACCATGTAAGCAGCACGGCGATAATGACAATCGCTAGAGAGATCACAATGCCGGCAACCGAGGCCAGTCTATTGGCTTTTTCTCTGAAGAGGAATCTTAACATCTATTTCTCCCCATTCCACCTGTAACCCAGGCCTCTCAGCGTTTCAATAAGCTTCGGCCTTGAGGGATCTTCCTCCACCTTCTCTCTGAGCTTTCGGATATGAACAGAGAGAGTGTTGTCATCAATGAATTCACCATCTACATCCCATACCTTCTGAAGGAGCCGATCCCTTCCGAGGACAATACCTTCGTTCTCCATAAGAGCTCTGAGTATTTTGAACTCCGTTGGAGTGAGTATTACCTCTTTCCCGGATCTGTAAGCCCTCAGCTTAGAGGTGTCCAGTTCTACGGGGCCTGACTTGAGCGAATTGCCTTCCTCAACGGAATGCTTCTGGATTCTCCGTGCATTGGCTTTGATTCGCGATATGAGCTCCCTTAGTCTGAATGGTTTCGTTACGTAATCGTCTGCCCCGCTCTCGAGACCCATTACGATATTCACTTCCTCGTCCCTTGCAGTAAGGAAGATTATTGGCATCTCTGATCTTTCGCGGATCTTCTTGCAGAGTTCAAATCCGTTTCCGTCGGGAAGCATTACATCCAGAAGCGCAAGATCAAAGTCTCCGCTCTCTAATAGTTCAAGAGCGTACGACACGCTCCCAGCCAAGGTCGTTGCCCACCCCTCCTGCGTGAGCGCATAGCTTATGCCGTTCGCAAGGTTTTCGTCGTCCTCAACAAGCAGAATCCTCAGCAACTGGATCACCTCCGAATTGCCAGGGCCGGCTATGGCAGAACTGGCGCTTCTATTATATATGCCGGAAGGCATAGAAGGAAAAAGTGAGAGGAGAAGTCATTCCGTTGCCTGTTTATCAGTTGTCCTCGCGGCCGATCTGCGCTTGGCAGAACCCTGTCTCGCAGTAATATAGATTCCGGTCTTCATTACTATCTGAGGTCTCTTCAATTGTGATACAACTCACCCCTTGACAAATCCCTCCTTCGAATATATTATATTTAAACACGTTTTAATCATGGTTTAATCAAATTCAACCATGTAGGAGGCGAACCGATTGACCAGCGAAGAAATCAGCACTAGGGAAAGGATCTTCAGAGCCACGCTTGAAATGATTAGAGAAGGGAAAGACGCACATGAAATTACTACGAGGCAAATAGGCGACAGAGCCGGGGTGAATCCTTCGTTGGTTAACTACCATTTCCAGTCGAAGGAAAATCTCATAGGCCAGGTTGTAGGGACAATGATGGGAGAGATCATCGGGCAGCACCAGCGAAGCGATTCTACTGAAACCGATCCTGAAGCTAGGTTGAGAGAGATACTTCTTGCCACTGCCGACGCGGCTTTTGAATTCTACAACATGAGCAAGATCGCCATAGCCGGCGAGCTGAAAGAGGGTTGTAGGAACTCCTGTCAGATGGTTCTACCGCTTTTGCAGGAGATTTTCAAGGATTACGCTCTTTCCGATTTGAACGTGATCGCCCTCCAGCTAATGCTTCCATTTCATCATATCGTAGTCGAACCGGGTTTATACGGGAAGTATCTCAACGCAGATTTTTTCGACGAGAATCAGCGAAGGAGAAAGATAAATCAGATGGTAGATCTGGTCCTAGCCAGATTTGATAAGGAGGGAGAACAATGAAACGAGCGGGTATTTCAAAGACGTTTCCGAAGCGCGTCAATCGCGCAATACTAATAGTCGTATCGACCATGGCAATTATCTTCGGTGTTGGCGGTATAGGTCATGGCTTCTTCGAGGCGCTGCAGGGGTTTACCTCGACGAACGGACTGTTGATCAACGCAATTGGGGAGGCCAACAAGATGTGGGAGTACGGCAATGAGCCGGCCATAACTGTTATTCCCAATTTCCTGATCACTGGAATCGCCTCCATGGCCGTGGGACTGGCCGTGATAGTGTGGTCGGTAGGGTTCCTTCACAGGAGGAACGGCCCGATTGTGTTACTGTTACTCTTTATTTTGCTGTTCCTGGTTGGCGGGGGAATCGGGCAGGTGGTGTTCTTCTCAATTATATGGATCTTCTCAACTTTCATTCACAAGCAATTGATGCCTTTGAAGAGGGAAAAGGTCGGCAGCCTGCGGAAAAATCTAGCCCGCTATTGGGCGGTTCTCTTGGCGGTCTCTTCTGCTGCTATAGTCTTTGCGCTGGAAATCGCCATTTTTGGACTCGTTCCCTTCGTAAGAAGTCCGGATGCGATCTCTCTTGTGATGCTTTTCTCTCTGGGAACAGGGTTTGTACTCATGATTCTTGCATTTTTATCGGGAATGGCTAGTGACAGTGAGTCGACAATGGGGCAGGCCGTATGAAAAAGAAAACTTTGGTAGCTTACGCTACCAAGCGTGGTTCAACCGCGGAGATAGCAGAAAAGATCGGAGAGGTTCTCAAGAGAAGACAGATACAGGTAGATGTGCTGCCTGTCCGGGAAATTACAGATCTTTCTCCATACAAGACAGTGATACTTGGAACGGCGATTTATATAGGACTTTGGAGAAGAGAGGCTGTCAAGTTCTTGAAAAGATACACGGACGAGCTTGCAGAGATGACCTTGTGGATCTTCCTCAGTGGTCCTGCAGGGGAGGGAGACCCCCTGGAATTGCTGGACGGCTGGCGTTTCCCCGAATCTATGAGACCGATGATAGAGCGAATAAAGCCAGTCGAAATAACTTGCTTCGGAGGAAGGATAGAGAGCGGCAAGATGAATATCTTCGAGAAAATGATAATAAAAAATGTTGGGGCCAAGATTGGCGACTTCCGCAACTGGGGAAGTATCGCTTCGTGGGCTAATAGAATTGACTGATATCTCAAGTATCACCTCACCGGGCCAGGTGGCCGTTGGATAAGAGCAAAACCCTCCGCCACTACGTGGCCCACCTCCCTCAAGGGAGGACTTAAGATCAGGACCATCAGGAGCCAAATGCAAACTCAGGCAAGAAGAGCCGGCATATTTATGGCACTTGACTCCCTGACTAATGGGTAATGATGAGCTCTTGAGGGAAACTGAAGAGCTCTTCAAGGCTTTTCAAGATCCCAGAACCTTGATTGCTCTCTTTGCTTTTCCGTTCTCTCTACTCTCTGAATAATGGTTTGACCAAGAACGTTTATCTAGAAAGGGCTAGAGATTCCGTCATTCCGACAAAGATAATGGTAGGAATCTCGATGCTAGTGCTTCATGACTTCAACCAAGAACAAAGAAAAGATCCTCGCTCTGGAACGAAGAACAGGTTTCTTATTTGGGGAACGGAGAACCGTCCAACGGTGATCCGGTTTTCAGTCGCTCTTTCCAACCACCAACCTGCTACCCCCAACGCCGGGTTCTCGAAAGACCAGATCCCGAAACAAGTTCGGGATGACAACTGACGGTTATTGCAAAAAGGCTATATTCCGTCATTCCGACAAAGCTCTTGGTCGGAATCTTGATGCTATTGATTCAAGGCTCCTCTTGGCGAACGGAGAACTGCCCAACGGTCAACCAGTTTCTCTTGCTCTTCCGACCCCGTACGCCCAACCTCTAACCTCGATTTTTACAATAAACCGTTCCTAATTCGAAGAAATCACACCCGCAAATTCCTGAAGCTCATCCGGAGAGATCAAGTAGAATGTTTCCTCGTATTTCATGACGAAGACTTCCGATCTTGCAGTCATGATGAAGGCCTTGGAACCATTTCTGAGTCGGAACCAGCCCACTTTGTATAGACCTGTAGATGCTCCGTTAGTTCTTACCGTCGGCTCGAAGTCCCTCTCTTCAGTCCAGTCGATAATTCCAACGATTTCAGCCGAATCTATCGCTATCGTCTTTCTTCCGAAGGGAAGTGCATTCAGAACTACGTTTTCGCCATCGAATTTCACGGCGTTTGTGAATGGGAATACCAAAAAGAGAAATACGAAGAAGACTAACAAACCGCCCGTGATGATTAGCGAAAGAGTCTTCTGCCAGCCTTTTGTCTTGAATAGAGAGAAAACGAATATCACCGCAACGAAAACAACGATTCCAATATTCAGCATGATCGCAGATGTGGGTAATGAAAACTTGAACACGATTGTCTCCATATCTTGCCTCCTCACAGGAAATTCGATTCAATTATTACACATTCGAGTTCTCCTGATCTTTATATGATCGTTGACGTAATTGCTTTGTCGAGATTCGCTACAGAGAGCTCTTTATCTGAAGGGTTCAAAGTGCAAGTTTCTACAGGACCTCGTTAGATCTGCCGATGGAAAGAGACTGACCTCTATACTATATACAAGACTAAAAGCTGGTTTTGCCCGTTATTCCGTCTCGTGTTTTTCAGGCCAGATGTGATAGAATGACCTTGAGATTCCTCAGCGAGTACCTTCTTTCTTATCTGAAGTTGCTCCTGAAGATTAAGCGGGCGCAGTTTTCTTGGAGGTATGCTCATGAAGAAGTGGTACCTGGTACCTGTAGCCGTGATTCTAGTGTTCCTGCTTGGTGGATGTTTTTCATTTGACGACATGCTGAACGGAAGATGGGAAGGTGTTCTGGACGATTACTACGGGAGCTACGATGTTGTGCTCATAGTGAACTCCAACAATACCGGATCGATATCTTTTGACTATGAGTCTTACGGCATGGACATAGTAAATAGAAGAGCCAACCGGAGTTTTGTCGGAGAGTACGGCTGGTATGACTCTTCCTGGCATGAGAGGATCATCGAGGCTGAATTGCAGAATTACGGTACACTGTGAATAGAGATCTACAACAATTACGGTAGTCTCATTACCACTGGATACCTCTACAAATAGTCTTCGAGATTCCTGAAATAGGATTGTTCGGTACATAAAGAGAGCAATATACTTCATGTGAGTTGGGATTTTGAGACTTCTTTCCTGGATTAGCTGACGTTCCGGCAGATCCTGAACCCACAAATGCTGGCTTCACTGTTTGGTGAGTTATAGCTGCGGCTTGTTACTCTGACGATGCCGTCCCACCAGGCTCTTCCACGGATCGATTTGTTGCCCAGCACCTGATTGTACGGATCTTTTCCCGGGCTTCTTCTGTAGAAGAAGGCGTCATATGCATCGGAACACCATTCCGATACGTTTCCGCTCATATCGAATATACCCAGTTCGTTTGGACTCTTCTGTCCAACTTCATGTGTTATGTCTCCCGAATTATCGGAATACCACGCTACAAGGTCCGGTTCGTTTCCACCCGAGTAGATGTATCCCTCACTTTTGTTTCCTCCCCTGGCAGCGTATTCCCATTCAGCTTCTGTAGGCAGCCTGTAGCCAACTACTTTTGAAGGGTCTGTCGTTACTTTTCCGTCCTTGTCCAGGAAGTAGCCATTTGAATCGTATGCCTTGGGAAGTTTCTCTCTCTCGCTTAACCAATTGCAAAAAGCCGCCGCATCCATCCAGCTGACGTTTATCACCGGCCTCTGCCCACGTCCCCAGCCTTCATCTTCCGGCAGAGTTCTTTCCGTCTCTTGACAAAAAAGATCATAAAGCTCAAAGGTTATCTCATGCTTACCGATGTGAAAATCGTAGGATATTGTGACCTCATGAGCCGGCCGCTCCTCGTCCCAGCCGGTTCCCCACGTGTCTCCCATTGTGAAGGTTCCCTTCTCGACCAGGATCATGTCCACGATGCTTTGAACAGGCGGAGACTCCTTCTTGGGGGTCAGTACCAGGACAAGTACGGTAACGAGAACAGCTATGGAGATTATAGAAACCACAACAACTACTGCCTTCTTCATCAGATCGCCTCCTTAAGAGCGGCTCCACACTTTCAAGGGGCATTTTCTTTGAGGATTAGGGAAAGTTAGTTTCCGTGGCGCCTTGTACTAATATATCACTGGCTCTATTCAGGACAAGCGAATTCGATATATATGAATCAAACGAATTTTTGACTTAGTTTTTCCATAACTGCTTTGCTAAATTTAATGGTCAAGACATGTTTATATCCGACGAGTTTTTTCATGGGGAGAGTTATGGCAGATGTTCAAAAGCTGCCAGGAGTAGTCAATGAAAAAGATTTGGCTTGTGACTGTTCGTTATTCGAAGCGCGAAGGTTTCGTTACGTGACTATCTGTCATTTGCTCTGATTTTTAAGGCCTTTGTGATAGTATCTTGAAGGCATTTATCTTGTGACTATATGAACTATCATCTATTGTCTTCTTCTATGCCGATAAGGTTATCCGAGAGCGATCTCGGAATGCCGCTTTCGAGACTTGTTCCGTGGTTTTCCACTTCCAAGAAGGTTATTCAGAAAGTGAATTCAAGAGGAGATGGTTGTATGGAAGTTCAAAGTTCCAGGCTATTTAGAAAAGTGATTATTGGAGCCACCGGAAGCGCTCTCGCTCTCACTTCTGCGCTTGCGGCCAACTATGAAGACACTATGCCGCTCGAAACCGTGAAGCCTGCCCCGAATCTGGAGGAGGTAATACCTCATCCGGAGCAGAGAGAAGAAGCCATGGCGAAGCTGGCCGAGTTTGAGAGCAGAACTGGGAAACGGCCCAACATACTTGTGTACCTAATGGATGATGTCGGTTGGGGGGACCTTGGTGTTTATGGTGGAGGTGTCGCTGTAGGAGCGCCGACTCCAAACATGGATGCACTTGCAAGAGACGGACTCATGCTTACTTCTGCTTATTCACAACCTTCTTCTTCACCAACCAGGGCGACTCTTCTTACGGGACAGCTCCCAGTCAGGCATGGGATACTAAGGCCAACGCTGTACAACGAGCCCGGAGGACTGACAAATGCCGTTACACTTGCCCAGTTGTTGAGCGATGCCGGCTACGTTACTCAAGCTGTTGGAAAATGGCACATGGGAGAGAATCCCGGTTCTCAGCCTCAAAACGTTGGATTTGATGACTTCTCAGGTTTCCTCAGTGTGTCGGACCTGTACACAGAGTGGCGGGATCCATACTTCTACCCCGAAATTGCCAACAGCGAAGAGAGAACCGAGATGATACGTGAGTGGGCTTTCGAGAAGTACTGGGTTCACGCAGAAAAGGGCGGCACCATCGAACAGATTAAAGAGATAAATATCGAGGTATCTTCACATCTAGACGAGTACTGGAAAGACTACTCGATTGAATTTATTGAAAAGATGGCCGATAGCGACCAGCCGTTCTTCCTTTACCACTGCACGAGGGGAGCTCACTTTGACAACTATCCCAGAGACGAGTATGAGGGGTCGTCTCCGGCCAAGCAGGTTTACAAAGACACAATAGTCGAACTTGACGATATACTGGGTGAGCTGGTCGCAGCGCTCGAGAGAACTGGACAACTCGAGAACACGCTGATTTTCATTGCATCCGACAACGGCCCAGAGATGGAATCATGGCCGGACAGCGCCTATTCGCCGTTTAGAGGTGCGAAAGGTTCAACCTGGGAAGGTGGCGTCAGAGTACCGGCAATCTTCTACTGGAAGGGAATGATAGAACCTGGACGGGCCTCCGACGGCCTCTTCGATATTGCCGATATCTTCAATACATGCCTTACACTTGCAGGCGCAGCCGATTCTATCCCTACAGACAGGTTTATCGACGGAGTAGACCAGACTTCATTCCTCCTGGCCGAGGAGGGACTCACAAACAGGAAGTACATCTACTACTGGCTTATGAGCTACTTCTCCGCCGTAAGGGTAGCCGAGTACAAATACGTACAGTTTGCCGAATCGGATTCGGGAGAGGGAATCGTTAATCCCGGAGGCTTTACCGGTTACATAATGGCCTTCCCTTATTATCACCTGTACAATCTCTATCTGGATCCGAAGGAAGAACACAACGTCTCTATAAGAAAACTGGTTTTCACAGATCTCTTCTTGGAAGCCATGAAGAAACATATTGACACATTCCGTGAATATCCACCTGTAGTTAAAATCATTACGGGTCACTAGAACGAACAAGGAAATAGCTCGCATAGAGGGAGAGCAGTAAATGGCAGAGGGCGCAGTCGATAGGAGAACGAGAGAAAGTATAAATGCGTTTCACGTTATGGTCAAACCCACGGGAGCCCTATGCAATCTCGACTGTGCCTACTGCTTTTATTTGCATAAACAGGAGCTTATAAACAGCAGAAACGTTATAAGCGACGAGGTTCTTGAGAGGTTCATCTATGAGTACATCAACTCACAGACGGTTCCAGAGATAGTCTTCACCTGGCAGGGAGGGGAGCCCACACTACTTGGAATCGACTTCTTCAAAAAGGTTGTCGATTACGAGAGGCTTTACTGTCCTCCGGGCAAGAAGATTGCCAACGATCTCCAGACAAACGGAACCCTGCTGGATGAAAAGTGGTGCTCGTTTCTCAAAGAAAACAACTTTCTCGTTGGAATAAGCATCGACGGGCCGGAGAGACTGCATAACGTCTACAGAAAGACCAGGAGCGGTGGCCCAACCTTCCAGAAGGTTTTCAATGCCATAAGGCTTTTGCACAAGTACGAAATTCCCTTCAATACCCTGACCGTGGTTAACAGAATAAACGCGAAGTATCCTGGAGAGGTGTATCGCTTTTTGAGGGATACAGCTGGTTCAACCAGAATGCAGTTCATCCCTATCTCAGAACCGAAGGTATTCAGAAGTTCGCCCACTACATTCATTCCCGAAGACAGTATGCCGATTACAGGATCTATTGAAGCCCTGCCAGGTAAGCACGGTTCGCTCGTTGCCGACTGGTCGGTCGTTCCTGAAGACTACGGGAGTTTTCTCAACGGGGTTTTCGATATCTGGTACAGGGAGGATATTGGCAAAGTCTTTGTCTTCCTCTTTGAGTGTGCCCTTGCCCAGTGGCTCGGGATGGAGGCATCGTTGTGCATCTTCTCTGAAACTTGCGGAAAGGCACTTGCGCTGGAGACCGATGGAAGCCTGTACTCCTGCGATCACTTTGTCTATCCCGAGCACAGGCTCGGAAACATTAAGGACCGGAGGTTGCTCGAAATGGTGACTTCGACAGCACAGACTGTCTTCGGGGTTTCGAAAGCTGCCACACTGCCGGAATACTGCAACAAGTGTGAATACCTTTTCGCCTGTCACGGAGAATGCCCGAAAAACAGATTTGTCAAAACGCCAGATGGAGAACCGGGACTGAACTACCTTTGCCCCGGACTGAAAAAATACTTCTCCCATATAGATCCATACATGAAAAAGCTTGCCGAAGAGTATCGGTCGAGAAAGTGAAAGAGTCCGGAACTTATCTTACCGAAGTGTGTTCAGTGATTCAAGTAACTTATCCAGGATCGTGTTGACCGTATCTCTTTCCTTTTCCGAAATTGAATTGGCAATCGGGCCATAGATCTCTCCAAGCACTGCCATTGACTTTTGAAATATCTCTCTTCCCTTAGCTGTCATCGAGACGATGTTTGCCCGCTTGTCCTCAGAGGACTGTTCTCTCGTTATAAGCTGCTTCTTCTCAAGTCCGACACATATCACCATGGTGTTCGTTGTGTCCGTTTCGAGATATGAGGAGAGCTGCTTCTGGGTCATCTCTCCTCGGCTTGAAAGAACGAGCAGTGCGCCGAACTGTGGGTAGGTAATACCCAGAGGTTCCAGGGCAAGCCGTGCATGTTTGCTGAGGTTTATGTGCAACGAAGCGATTCTCTCAAATAGGCCTCCTATCTTGTCATCGAAGATCATCGGACAACCTCAGAAACATCTTCAGCAGCCTCTTGGTTGCTATAACAAGTCCTAGAGTAGCAAACGCAATCCCTGCAAGAATAATGGAGCTATACGGTGCAAAAGAGCAAACAGAGTAGTAGCCGACGCAGTTTGGCTTTGAAGCTTCCCACGGGAAAAGCGTGACAATCGCTGGTACGAGCGGAGAAAGCGCCACAGCCAACAGGATGCGGTTGATCAGTTTTCTCATTTCTTCCGACTCCTCCTTCTCTTCCTTTCACATGCAGGAAGCGACCCGAGTCTTTCGTGTTTTTCCCGGCATCTGTCGCATACACCGTGGAACTCGCACTTCGTTTTTCTGCATGGGCAGTCACTCATATCGGATTCACCTTCTTCATTAAATACCGATATTAATAATAACTATGATTATAATAATTAGTATTAAATGAGTGATAAGACTCTGTTATTGTTAGGAAACGCTAGCTTTTCCCAAGCTAAAGCACTCTTTAAGCAATTGCTTCAGCTAGAGATAGCAGGGCGTATGCTATTCCGGGGTTAGTCGAACTGTGCAGAACTTTCTTTGGCGAAAGTTGATTTTACCTGAGGGACTCTTTTTTGTTTACTCTAAGGATTCGGTGAGCCACTTGATGCGAGGAGCAAAATAATCGAAAGAAACTCATCTGTGAAATTCCCGCCATTACTTGTTTTAGAATTAGACTGTGGTTCGTATGAATTGAATGGGAGCTCATTGCTTGATTTCAACCGTGACCCCAGATGAAAACAATACTATTCGGCTTCGACTCTGTTCTTTCCTCTTCCTTTCGCTTCGTACAAAAGGTGGTCGGTCTTCTGAATGAAGTGAGTCGCATCTTCACCTGACCAGATGGAGACACCAGCGCTCATTGTCACTTTAGGATCTGTGGTATCGGCCAGCTTCTCCCGGAGACGATCTGCGGTAGAACTTGCCATTTGCAAATCGCTTGAGGGCAGAAGAACAAGAAATTCCTCGCCACCATACCTGAAAACAAAGTCAACCTTTCTTAGAGAAGACCTGATTATGCCCGCCACATTCTTGAGAAGGATGTCCCCCTGCAAGTGACCGTAAGTATCGTTGACGTTTTTGAAGTTGTCAAGATCTATCATGATCATGGATAGAGGAGCTCCGTATCGTGAGGCTCTCTCTATCTCTCTTTCTATTATGGGATACATCTTCTTCTGGTTGAGGAGACCGGTCAATGGATCTATCTCGGCCTGTTTCTCAAGCAGCTCATTTGCCTTCTTTAGCTTGCTGTCGATTTCTAGAAGTTCTTCATATTGCTTTTCGATAGTTGTCTTTGCTTCCTGAAGTTCTAAGTTCTGATTGCTCAGTAACTGTATTTCGTGCATCTTCTGCTGAAATCTGAATGAAGCCGCCAGCTCAGCGGCTCTTGCGCTGCAGGTTTCCTTGTAAATTCTTTGGGACAGGAGGTCAAGTCCCCTGTAGGTTTCGAGAGCCAGCCCCTCTTCACCAAGCTCTTCATGAATTTCAATCTTTCTTCTTAGTGCGTTAGGCACTTTGGATATGCTTCCAGACTCTTTCTGGAACTTTATATAATTATCGATTTTTTCCAGAGCCTCTGCATAACTCCCGGTTCCCATGTAATACTGAGTCTTAAGAAGATCGAATTCCGCAGACCCTGCAGGATCTTCGATTTCTTTGACTAGGGGTTCGACCTTCTTGAAGATCGCGGGAACTTCGTCATACCTTTCTGCGCTGATCAGCACTTCGGAGAGATTGAAATAGCTGTTGCAGAGATCTGCTTTTTTTCCTAGAGAGAGCTTTATTTCAATCGCCTTGTTCAAGCAATCCATGGCTTCTTCAAATCTTTTCAGACTTTTCAACGCGACGGCCTTATTGTTCAGAAAGTTAGCTACCGCGAGATCATCATCTATTGTTCTAGCGTATTCTAGAGCCTTGTCGGTGTACTCGAGGGATTCTTCAAAACGCTCCAAGTAGACATATACACCACCAATGTTTCCGATCACGTCGTTGACATCGTCGGCCGTTCCGAACTGCTTGAAAAGATCAACTGCCTTCAATGCATACTCGATAGATGCATCGTAATTGCCCACAACGCATGAGTACTTAATCATGTTATGCGTAATGTTTGCCAGCTCGATACATGCCGGTGCTTCAATTCTAGAAAGCTCGGCTTTAACAGTCTCCGATGCGAGAAGAGGCTTGCCCTCTTTGAACATAGTCTGAGAAAGCTCATTCAAGATCTTGAGCTTTTGTCTGAAATCCTCATCGGGGACTTCTGAATAGGCTTTCATAATCCCTTCGATCGATCTCTTCTCGGTCATCATTGTCTCCTGCACATCTGCCGCGCAAAATTCTTTGTTCATCTTCAACGATACAGAAATTGAAAGCGCTTGCAAACAAACAGAGAGTGACTTCAAAATTGTTCGATTGCATGATTTATTACATGATCACACAATGTTATTTCATATGATTGAAATTTATGCCACATTTGCGAAGCAAATTCATGCCATTCAATGCGAACAGTCATTAGGCTTCGACAGGAGGGGAGGCCGACTGCGTCGGGAAGCGATGCCCTTACAGAACATTGGACGCAATGCCGACTCCATTGAGAAGTGATGCTGGGAAGAGCATCCCAGGAAGTGATGCGCCAAAAGATCCCGGCGGAAGTGATGCCCGGAAGATCATCCGGGGAAGTGAGGCTGCTTCGCAGGAAGCCTTCTCAGGTCCACCGTCAACGGTTCTCCGTCCCTGCCGAGCGGTGAAAACCCAGATCCCGAAACAAGTTCGGGATGACAGCGAATGGTTATTCCGAAAACGCCCAATTCCGTCATTCCGACAAAGCTCCTGGTCGGAATCTCGATACTATTGCTTCACGATTTTGACCAAGAACGAAGAACAGATCCTTGCTCTGGAATAACAGATTCTCCTCGGAGAACGGTGAACCAGTTTTGTTGCTCTTCCTACGACCAACCCGCTACCCCCGTCCACGGTCTTCGAAAGCCCAGATCCCGAAACAAGTTCGGGATGACAGCGAATGGTTATTCCGAAAACCGCGTCTTGATAACGATGCTACAAGTCCTCGAAAAAACACCGTCATGATGATGACGTTTGGTAATCCCGAAAACGCCACATTCCGTCATGCTGAACTTGTTTCAGCATCTTGCGTTCCATAGCTCTTTTCGAACCTGCAACCACCTACCTGCAGCCCCGATCGGTTCAAAACCAGATCCCGAAACAAGTTCGGGATGACAGCGAATGGTTATTCCGAAAACCGCGTCTTGATAACGATGCTACAAGTCCTCGAAAAAACACCGTCATGATGATGACGTTTGGTAATCCCGAAAACGCCACATTCCGTCATGCTGAACTTGTTTCAGCATCTTGCGTTCCATAGCTCTTTTCGAACCTGCAGCAACCTACCTGCAACCCCGAGCGGTTCAAAACCAGATCCCGAAACAAGTTCGGGATGACAGAACAAGGAAAGCTGAGGAGTGAGTGAGTTTGGAATACTGTTGTTCCAATTTAATTATTATAAGAACAAGGGCCCTTTCGGGCCCTTGACTTGAATTAGTAGGGGTTTTATCTTTTACAGCTGTGCTGCTTTTCCGAATCCTCTGCCGAGTCCCGGTCCCTTTTCGCCAGAAGCTCCGTGCCTGTAGCCTGTTCCGTCCTGGGCATTCTTCAACTCTCTTACACCGTCATTCGGGCAGTTGTCATTTATTCCGTCGCCGTCTGCATCTACGAAGTTCTCACAAGTAGTATCCTGACTTCTCTGCATCGCTTTCGTTCCGTAACCTACTGCCAATGTCATTCCACCGATCAGAAGAACTGCTATCGTAATCAACACTATCTTTTTCATCTCTTACACCTCCATATGATTTTTGGTACATTCTCAGTCTACGGCCCGTTTCTTGGAGCCCGCTTAAAAGCCGCTTAGAGATTGCTTAGAGATTTGAAGGGCTACGAACCCCTAACTCCTAACCTCTTTTTTTTTGTGCTTGCATCTTGCAACTGATTCTTTCATCAGAAAAAAGCATCGATACTGCGTTCTTAAGTAAGATCCTCACACTGATTCTTATAGCTGCAGCTCTTTCTGTGTGATAACATGTAAGCGTCCCTCATCATTAACTGCTTTTCGCGAAGTTTCGTGCAAATGGTTTCCGCGGTATAGATTACAGGGGGTTTTCATAATGGAAAGGTCTATTCTAAGTCCTTCAGAAAACGCAGAGAGTCTTGTCAAAATAGGTTCTGCAAGAACCAATTTGACTTTCGTAAAGGAATTCTTGCTGGGTATTCTGGGAGGTGCATACATTGCCTTTGCTGCGCAGGGTTCCAACGTAGCGATACACACTATCGATTCAGTGGGACTTTCCAAGACCCTAGCAGGTGCATTATTCGCGACGGGCCTTATGATGGTAGTCATTTCCGGAGCGGAGCTTTTCACGGGTAACAGTCTTATTGTCATTTCCTGTCTGCGAAGGAAGTCGAAATGGGTTTCTATGTTCAGGAACTGGCTCTTCGTTTACTTAGGAAACTTTGTGGGTTCCTTACTCATAGCTTACTTTATTCTCCATTCAGGCCAGCTCGGCTTTTCCGAAGGCCTGCTGGGCGGCTTTACAATCAAGATTGCGGTCTATAAGACGGGTCTCAGTTTCGAAAGCGCCTTCTTTATGGGGATTTTGTGCAACTGGCTCGTTTGCATAGCCATTTGGATGGCATCCGCATCCAAAGACATAGCCGGCAAAATTCTCGCCATCTTTTTCCCGATATGGCTTTTCATTACCTCGGGCTTTGAACATTCCGTGGCCAATATGTACTACATTCCCGCAGGAATTCTCGCAAAGGCGAATGAAGAGTTCGCCCAGGCCGCGATTTCTCTTGGAGTCAGTGCTGAACAGATCGCTAATCTCAACTGGGGTACTCTCTTCACGAGAAATCTAATACCGGTGACGCTTGGAAACATCGTAGGCGGCGCTTTCTTTGTTGGTACAATCTATTGGTTTGTCTACTTGAGAAAGGGAAAATCATCACGATAATTATGGTTTTGGGCTGAAAGCTTCAGAGAAGCTGTAAGTAAATGTTTGCTCAGTTATCAGAGGAGTAATAAGAAGCAGCAGCGTACTTAATTTAATAGTGAGGTCGACGCCCAGATCTCAAAACAAGTTTGGAATAGCCCTTAACAGGAGCCCCAAACAGGAGCTCAGGCTCATTTGGGCAGGCTCGGTGGGATAACAAGTAACGGTTATTGCGAAAAGGCCAGATGTCGTCATTCCGACAAAGCTTTTGTTCGGAATCTTGGTACTCTTGCTTCACGGTTTTGACCAAAAACGAAGAACAGATTCTTTCTCTGGAAAGAAGAACAGGTTTCTTATTCGGAGAAGGGAGAACTGAACCAGTATCTTTCGCTTTACAAACCTCCAACCACCAATCTCCGACCCCGGCCTTTTTTACAACTCACAACTTGGATCTTGCAACTGATCCTTTGCTCTTTCCAACCCCCAACCCGCTACCACCGGTCACGGTTTCTCAGAAGCCCAGATCCTGAACAGGAGCTTTTCAGTTACTCTAAGGGAGAGAATTATGCCCCGAAAACTTGTTGTATCATCCCGTAATATCCCCGCGCACCATCCCGTAGAGCCTGCCCCAAAATCCACTCACTTTGTCATCCCGTGATGCCTCTGCGAGGGATCACATTAGACACCGCTCTACGCTTAGGAACAAAAAAACCGCTGAACACTCTCAAGACAACGTTGTCCGTCAGCGATCCCACGTTCTCCGAATTAGCCCGCAAATTCGTCTGAACTTGATTCAGCATCTTGTTCTTCCTAACCCGATTCTCATAACCCGGTTTTCTTAACCCGTTCCTAATAACCCGCTCTTCTGTTTCACACCCGTTCCTAGACGTGGCTCTTTCCCCGCGAAGCGGGCATTTCGTCCTGGCATGATCTTTGCCAGCCCTGCGTCCCGGGATGAAATTGCCGGCCTTGCGTCCGCCGATGATCTTCGGCGCCTTGCGTCTGATGTTTCAAAATAGTCCAATTTCTCCGGATGTCCTTCCGGGCATCACTTCCTCGCGCCAGCGAGCCTCGCTTCCTGCCGGAGGAAGCATCACTTCTGATCCTGATGCCACCAACCTGCTACCCCCAGCCACGGTCTTCACACGATATGCTATCATTCTTACACCACATTCAGGGATGGTGAAATGATGTTTGAATGCAGGAGAATAAGCAATCAGAAGGATTATCTTGATCTTATGAAATTCTCTTTCGGTATTCCAGAAAATTGGATGAAAGTCGCTTCGAAACATGCTGGTGAGATCTTCAGTAACGATCTAAGGGACCCCTTTGGGGCCTATGATGGTTCTACTCTTGCCGCCGAGTATCTTCTACTTTCTTTGAAGATGCGACTCAGAGATTCCGTCATTCCGATGGGTGGAATCGGCAACGTGTGTACAAGTCCCCTTTACAGGGGTAAGGGCGCAGTCAAATTCCTTCTGGAGAAATCACTCGAGACCATGAAAGAGAAGGGGCAGGCAGTATCTCTGCTCTATCCCTTTAGCAGGAGCTTCTACAGAAAGCTCGGATGGGAGGAGTTTGACACTATGCTAAGGGCGAAGTTCTCCCCAGGTTCTATAGATCTTCCCGATCAGAAGGTCGAAGTGAAGATTGAGGAGATGGAAGATGCCGACGGCGAAATCAGGGAGTTCTACAACGAGTACGCAAGCAGTCACTACAGCATGATCTTGAGAGACGAAGAGATGTGGAAAAGCGATTTCGAGTTCCGAACCGATTACGATGTTTGCAAGAAATTCGTGAAGTTCAAAAGAGAAGGAAAAACTACAGGGATGCTCCGCTATGTCTTTCTCTACGATAACTTCGACAAGGACAGAGGACTTAAGTTTGTAGTCACGATTTTCCTTGCGGACGATGTGGCAACTAGGCATGCAATGTTCCGTTTTTTGAAAGGTCTTTCTCTTCAGATCGATCAGATCCACGCCTTCCTTCCGCCTGATTTCCTTCTCTGGCCGTATCTAAAGGAAAGGCCGTCCGAGATGAAGATAGTACCCAGGACTATGATCAGAATCTTAGACCTCCAGCTACTAAACGGTCTGAGAATCGACGCTCCGGACATACGGGTCGGAATCAAAATCGACGACAGTCAGGCATCCTGGAACGACGGAGTTTTCGAACTATGCGTTGAGAATGGAGAACTTAGCTTCTCGCCGAGTGACTCTTTTGATCTTGAGTGTGATATTGCGACTTTGTCTTCGGTTGTTGGCGGGACCACAGACTTCAAAGAGATGATAGAGTTCGGCAGGGTTAAGGTATCGGACGGCTACAAAGGTCAGGATCTTCCGAAGAGCTTGCCCTTCGAGCTTCAGCACTTCTAGTATTATCCTGACACCAATGAATATGCCCCGGCTCGATGCGGGGCATACTTATTCGCCTGTGTTTTGAAGATTCACACCAGACCAAGTCCACCGTCGGACATTATCACCTGGCCCGTTATCCAGTTCGATTCATCCGAAGCCAGGAATACTATTAGTCCTGTATGGTCTTCGGGATGACCAATCCTTCCGGCCGGAGTCTTTTCCTCTATTCTTTTCAGTACTTCGGGATGTTGAAAATAGAAGGGAGAAGTAAATGGAACGGTCTCTGTTGGACCGGGGGCAATAACGTTTACCTGAATATTGGCCGAGGCTAGTTCGAGTGCCATTACCTTCGAAATCGCAATAATCCCCGCTTTTGCTGCGCAGTGGCCTGCGTGTTCCTTTTCTGGAAAGAGGCCTCCGACCGAGGCCAGGTTGATGATCTTTCCACCGCCGTTTTTCGACATCAGCTTAGCAACAACCTGCGACAACATGAAGACTATCCTAACATTGATATGCCACTGCCTGTCAATCTCTTCTATTGGGTGATCGACAAATGGTGCCCTGTATATATAGGCTGGGCAGTTAAGAAGGATGTCGACCTTCCATGTCTTTTCTTCCAGTAGATCTGATATCTCATCCACATTTCTTTGACTGTAAATGTTTGCGCATATCGTCGAACAGAATCCCTTTCTCGATTCTTCAAGTTTCTTCTTCAAAGCTTCGAGCCTTTCCTCGTCTCTGTCCAGCAGAATAACCTTTGCACCCTCGTTTACAAATGCATTGGCAGCGGAGCTTCCAACTCTGCCCGCTCCGAAAATGAGGGCCGTCTTTCCGATCAGTCTCTCACTCATTGTTCGTTACCCCCGCTTGCAATCGGAGGAAGGGTGAAACTCCTCCCCCGCTTAATCGAAATGTCTTTCCAGTTATTGAACTTGTAAGCCGCTTCGCAGGCTGCTATTATAGCGTTTTCATTCGAAGGAGGAGTCTTTGGTCTCTCACCTCGCGAGATGTTGGATCCTGCGGTGCATATGGCGGCGGCGTTGATCTTCAGAAGAGAAGAAAGCACATAGAGAGTAGCCGCTTCCATGTCTAGCTGTAAAGCGCCTGCTGCGATCCATTCTTTAAGTTTTCTGTAGATGGATGATGGGAAGTCTTCTCTCAAGAGATCAGGCTTTGTTGCATAGAAGGAATCGAGTGAAAGACCGATTCCCACGTGATAGACCACACCAGCCTCTTCACAGGCTGAGATCAACGCCGTAAGTAGCCGGTAATCGGCTACGGCGGGGAAGTTCTCCGGAATGAAGAGATTTGCTGTTCCCGAGTATCTTATGCAGCTCGAAAGCACGATCAAGTCTCCCGGGTTCACATCGTTGGCAAGTCCTCCGGAGGTTCCGACACGGATGATTGTCTTAACGCCCAGCCTGTTTAGCTCGACCACCGCGATCTCAGTCGAGGGTCCTCCGATTCCGCTTGAACATACAGTAAGTGGCAGGCCTTTATAGGTTCCGGTAATAGTTATGTAGTCTCTGTTGTTTCCTATTTCCTCCACATTGCTCAGACACTCTCCGATTTCGTATACTCTTGCCGGATCACCGGGCAGAAGAGCTATCTCGGGAATAGAGTCGCTGGCAATCTGCAAGTGGTTTTTCGCCTTCTTAGAATTATTCATGAAATCATCCTTTCAATCCCGTTCCGCTTATCCCCCTTACGAAGTACTTCTGGAGGAAGAGGAAGAGAATTACCGGCGGAAGACTGCCGGCGATGGCCGAGCTGAAGAGATTTGCCCAACTTGTGTTTTCCGTTGATCTATGTGCGGCGATGGCTACCTGTACAACTTCGAATCTACTTGAATGGGTTGCTACAAGAGGCCAGAACAGCGAGTTCCACTGGAACATGAATACCATTACGATTACCGTTACTATGGCCGGAACGCTCAGCGGAAGAACGATCCTCCAGTAGATTCTGAACCAGGACGCGCCGTCTATTCTTGCCGCTTCCATGATCTCTGAAGGCACTTCAGAGAAGAACTGTCTGAAAAGGAATATCGCAAGGCCGTTGGCCACGCCTGGAAGAATAAGCGCCCAGTATGTGTTGTCTATACGTAGCTGCTTTATGAGTATATATAGCGGAATGACAATGGACTCGAATGGAACCATAAAGGTAATCAGCACTATTGTAAAGAGCGCAGCTTTGCCTCTGAATTCGAACTTCGCAAGTGCAAAGCCTGCCATGGAGGCGACCAGGACCGTAAGGACTATGGTCGACACTGAAACGAAAAGGCTGTTCATGAGAGCCCTACCAAAGTTGAGGTTGACAAATATATGTACGAAATTCTCCAGCGTCGGTTCAGTTGGAATGAAACTTTTCCAGGTCAGAGGATTGGCGTACTCGTAGAGCGGACTGGCAGGCCTCAAAGCGGATGCAACAACCCAGATCAGTGGGATCAGAAAGAAGAGGCTTATAATGCCGAGAACGGCAAAGAGAATTAGTGTTTTCCAAAGGCTTCGCTTCTTCATGATTCCACCTCAATACTCGAATCGAGCTCTGGTAAACCTAAGCTCGAAGAAACTGAAAACAAGGATGATTCCCAACAAGATCGTAGTTATCGCAGAGGCCCTTCCCATGTCGAGATTTACGAAGGCGCTCTTGTAAGACTCGTACATCAGGAGATTTGTCGAGCCCATGGGGCCACCCTTGGTAATTATGTAAACCGGCGCGAAACTAAGAAAATTGAAGGCCGTATTTGCAACGAGAACAAATGAAATAGTCCTTGTTAGAAGAGGCAGCGTAATCTTGAAAGTCTTCTTCAAAGTTGATGCCCCGTCGATCTCGGCAGCTTCGTACAGCGTCTCGGGAATATTCTGCAGTCCCGCAATAAAGTACATCATCCAGTATCCCGAGCTTCTCCAGACGTTAAGAAGTATCAGCCCCCAAAGAGCCTGATCGGGAGAGGCGAAGAAGGGCTGAGGTTTGAAGCCGAACATGGTCAGAAAGCTGTTCGCCAGCCCGTTATATGGATCGAGGACTATCATCCAGATTACTGACACAACGGCGAAGGAAATCGCCGCCGGCAAGAAGAAGACAGTCCTGAAGAACTTGGTGAAGAAGTGGCTGGAATTCAGAAGCAGCGCCATCAACAATGAGGTCAGGACAATCAGTGGATTTACGATTATAGAGTAGAAGAGAGTAACGGAAAAAGATTTCCAGAAGACGGGATCGTGCTTGAAGAGGTATTCGTAGTTTTCGAACCCTACGAATGACTTTGTTCCAGTGAAACTCGTCATAGTAAGGCTCTCAATAACCGAGACGCCTATTGGCCAGATCTTGAACACAAGAAGAAATGTCAGCGCGGGCAGAACAAAAAGCCACGCTACTTTGTTATTTCGAAACATCTGCACACCATCCGGAATAATCTAAATTCAAGCACGATCCCTGGAAAACTATCTGTACTTTCTAAGTTCTCTGTCGATTCGTACGGCGACCTCTTCGAGAGTGCTTCTTGGATCGGCACCGTAGTGAATAGAATTGAATGCCTCCCTCAGCATAAGCTCGTACTGCGAGTAGCCAGGTGTTCTAGGTCTCGGGACTGCGGTGGTCTCCATCTCTTTGACGAAGAGCTGCCACATTGGGTTATCGAAAACCTCGGGAAGGGCCTCGTATACATCTGATCTTGCTGGCGCTATACCATTCAGCTTGTGCCAGGTGATTACAGCTTCCTTGCCGGTAATATACTTTGTGAAGGCTAGAGCCTCCTCAATCTTCTTTGTTTTGGAGTTAATTCCAACATGCCAGCTGCCTGTTGGGGTTACTGCAACTCCGCCCTCGAAATAGGGAAAGGGGGAGAGTCCGTAATCCAGATCGGGGTACTGGAGCATTCTTCTAATGTTCCACTCGTTTCCAAGCATCATTGCGGCCCTACCAGTTCCAAAATACTCGCGTGAAATGGCCGAGTCGCTGAGACCCTGGGGGCTTACCTTCCATTCGTTGAAGAGCTTCGAGTAGAAATTGGTTCCTTCAATGAACTCATCTGAAGTGATATATCCCTGAGATACAAGTCCGTCGTCGGAAAGAACCTTCGCGCCTAGAGACTGAACCATGGGGAAAATTAGATACGGCCTATCTATTTGCTCAATCACAAGGCCCCAGATGTCTGTCAGCCCGTCACCATTCGTGTCTTTGGTGAGTCTCTTCGCAATTTCGGCCACCTCTTCCCACGTAAGTCTCTCTTCTATTGTCTCCGGCAGGAAGGGAACGTCGTATTCCTCGAAAATAGCTTTATTGTAGAATATGCCAGCCGATGAGGTTCCGTAAGGAACCGAGTAGAAAGTGCCCCGGTAGCTGCCCTCTTCAATAGAGGCATCGAACCACGCAGACATCTCCTCATCGCTGAAGTGTTCATCAAGAGGAAGGAGATAGCCTCGTGCCGCATAAGAGGCCGTGTTTGGGCCATCCACTATGTACACATCCGGCGTACCGTCGCCAGCCGCCAGTCGGACTTCGATCGTCTGGAAAAGCTGGCCAAAGGGGACCAGTTGAATATCCACGTCGATTCCGGTCTCTTCTTTGAACGCATTGACGAGCTGCATAACCTGATCCTGGGGCCATCCCATCCATAGGACCTCAATGGTTGTGGCTGAAAGCATAACGCCCAGTAATAGAACGATTACCAGTAAAAGCTTTCTCATTTCCCTACACCTCCTGTTGAGCTACCTGTCTCAACGTCTTCTAATGAGCTTGAAAGTGAATTTTCCTGACGGAAAGTAACTCTTCGAATATAGAACTTTTCTATCCAAAACATCGTAATGAATCTGTTCGAGCAAGAGAACTGAGGTACCCGATTCGACCTTGAGCCTCTCAGATAGAATCTCGTCACAACTTGTGGGAATCAGATCGCATTCTGCGTACCTGATATCGATATTATAGTGTCTGCCCAGTCCCTCAAATACAGAATTGTAGATTATGTTGGGATCTATCTCTTCCACTATAGACTTTGGAATGTAATCAATGCAAACGGCAACGGGGATTTCTGAAGCGTATTTGGTGGTTTCAAGAACATATACCAAACTGTTTTCTTCAAGGCCCAGGAACTCGCAGATTCTCTCTTCGCAGACACATTGATCGAATCGAATTATCTCACTTCGGGCAGAATGGCCCTGCGATTCGATGAAGCTACCGATGCTTGATAACCTCTCGATTCCTCCCCTGATGATCGGATATCTATCGGTAACGAATGTCCCAATTCCATGCTTTTTGAGCAGCAAACCTTCCTTTTGGAGAAGACCGATAGCCTCTCTTAGGGAATTTCTGCTAACACCAAGCTCATGAGCAAGATCGGGTTCCGAGGGCAGTCTCTCCCCAGCTTTGAGTTCACCATTCAGTATCAGTCTTCTTAGTTCGTTATGAATCTTTCCCGAAAGTGAAGTATGGGGACTGTGGTCGATCCCTATCTCTTTCATTCACATCGCCTCTTCATTGTTGTAGGATGTCCTACAACTTAATATACACTATTCACGTTCAGAAACAAAGATTTCGGAAACATTATAGTTCGAAGTTGTACGTCGTTGGTTCGCTGTTATTCGTGAGAGGCGGAAGTGAGGCTATCATAAAATATAAGACGCAAACTGCTCTCGGAAGGAGGCCTTCTCAGGTCAATCATCACGGTCCTCCGTGCCCCATCGAGAGCATCCAAATATTTCGAAACTGTCAATCGAGAAAGAACATTGTCGAGAGCTTCGCAAAGAGAAGACTAGACTTAGTAGAAGTTATCCGTCGAAGGTTCGCCAACCTCAGAGAAGAGGGCAAGAGGAGAAAGCGACCCCAGAATAGGTGGGACGCAGTAGTACTTGATGCAGGAGACCTAAGAACCCTAAATCCTTACAAAACCATTACCGGATGACAATGCTTGAAGATTCTCAAAAAATCTGTCGTCTTAATGAGTTTCAAAATGATGTTCAACTGGATGAGATTACTTTCTTGTTGTGAAACTCCATACCGGACCAATTACGGGTTGTGAGCCCTCGTTCTTTGCAGCAATCTTCCAGTAGTATGTTGTGTTAGGCAGTAGGCCGCTTTTGATATAGCTGTTGGTAGTTCGATTCGATCTGAAAAGGGAAGGATTGTGGGAAGTAGAAAGGTATAAATCGTACAATACCGCATCCCCGTCGGGGTCTCCGCCTTCCCAGGACAAGGTCACTTCTAAATCCGTATCCTTCGCGCCATTTGCCGGAGAAGGGTTCGAGGGAACGTTGGGGAATGACTTGACCGTTACTGTGAATGTCTTGTCAGATGACGCTTCCTTCTCGTCTTCTGCTCTTATAGTAACTGCAATATCGCCCAGTGGTCCACTGACCGTCCATTCATATAGACTGCCTGAAACGGTTCCCGGTCCTCCGATGAGACTGTATGATAGAAGATGGCCGTCCGGATCTGAACAATAGTTGGCAAGGTTTATCTGGATTAGCTCTCCAATATTCTCGACAATCGTTTCTATGACGCCCCATTCAGGCTTGCTGTTCTTGATTGGACAGGCCGTAAGAAATAACAAAGTGAGCAAAACAACCACAGTCAATCGAAAACTCTTCATCTCATTCTCCTCCGCAATCCAAATTAGGAGATGAGATCTCTAGTTAATCTGAAAAGTGAATATCTCTATGCTAAACATCTCCTTATACATTTTAGAACACCGTTGACCGATTCGGGTGCTTGCGGCCAGTGTGTCCTTTGCTGACTATTTGGCGAACGAGTTAAGAAAAACGTATTCGTCAGATAAGATCAGCTGAGAGTTTGCTGCGCTCACCGAGAAGACGAGAAATGGAGAAGTCAGTCACCTTCGGTGATCCATCTCTACCCTTGTCGGAGGCTAGTCGCGCTTTGAGCGGTCAGTTACGTTTCGAGGGCAGAAAGATCGCTGAACCCTTAAAAGCGGAGAACCCGCTGGTCGCTGATGAAAACCACGTTGTCCGTCAACGGTCCTCCAAGAAGAGCCTGTCCTTCGATAAGCTCAAAAAAACTGAAGAGGTCAGAGGTATGAGGGTAGACGTATGAAGATCAAGATCAAACATCACATACTAACATCATGAACAATTTTCAGCATATTGTGTTCCGTAGCTCTTTTCGAACCTGCAACCACCTACCTGCAGCCCCGATTGGTTCAAAACCAGATCCCGAAACAAGTTCGGGATGACAGCGAATGGTTATTCCCAAAGGCCAGATTCCGTCATTCCGACAAAGCTCCTGGTCGGAATCTCGATGCGCTTGCTTCACGGTTCTTCCCGGCGAACGGAGAACCGCTCAACGGTCAAGCGGTGTCTCTTGCTCTTACGAGCCACCAGCCTCCGACCCCCAACCACGGTTCTTGAAAAACCCAGATCCCGAAACAAGTTCGGGATGACCCTGAACAGGAGACCCCAAACAGGAGCCCTGAACAAGATCATTTCAGGACAGGCTGATTGGGGCAGGTTTCCAAGGCAGGCTCAGTGGGATGATAACTAACGGTTATTCCGAAAACACCCAATTCCGTCATTCCGACAAAGCTCCTGGTCGGAATCTCGATGCTATTGCTTCACAACTCTCCTCGGCGAACAGAGAACCATTCAAGGGCCAACCAGTTCCTTTGCTCTTTCCAACACCCGACCGCGTTTTTCCTCGCTTCTTAAATCCCCGCTTGAGCGGGGGGGACCGCGTTTGGGATGGGGACTGTGAAC